>NZ_KV787116.1:0-75528 GCF_001807025.1 Corynebacterium sp. HMSC11E11
GGGCCGTCCACCGCGGCGGGCACCGCCGGTTCCGGGGCGGGGACGACCGCCTCCGGCACGGCGGCGGGCACCATGACCCGCGCCGCCGACACCTCGCCCGGCGGCTCCGCGAGTTCGGGCTCGGCGAACGCGGCCGGTGCGTCGAAGGACTCCGGCAAGACCAGCGACGCCGACGTCGTCCGGTCGACGGGCTCCATGGCCATCGCGACGCTGTTTTCCCGCATCACCGGGTTCCTGCGCAACGCGCTGATCGGCATCACGCTCGGCCCGGCGGTGGCGTCGGCGTTCAACGTCGCCAACACCCTGCCGAACCTCATCACCGAGATCGTCCTGGGCGCGGTCCTCACCTCGCTGGTGGTGCCGGTGCTGGTGCGCGCCCAGAAGGAGGACGCCGACGGCGGCGCCGCCTTCGTGCGCCGGCTGCTGACGCTGTCGCTGACCCTGCTGGGCACCGTCACCGTCCTGGCGGTCATCGCGGCACCGATATTGACCAGGATCAGCCTCAACGCCGACGGCAAGGTCAACGTCCCGCTATCGACGTCGTTCGCGTTCCTGTTATTGCCGCAGATCGTCTTCTACGGCATATTCTCGCTGCTCATGGCGGTGCTGAACACCAAGGGGGTGTTCAGACCGGGGGCGTGGGCGCCGGTGGCCAACAACGTGGTGGCCATCGCGACGCTCCTGCTCTACTGGCTGCTGCCCGGTTCCCTCCCGGAGGACCACCCGGGCACGATCACGGACCCGCACATTCTGCTGCTGGGCCTGGGCACGACGTTGGGCGTGGTTATCCAGGCGCTGATCATGATCCCGCCGCTGCGGCGCCTGGGCATCGATCTGCGCCCGCTGTGGGGCATCGACGACCGCATCAAGCAGTTCGGCGGGATGGGCATCGCCATCGTCACGTACGTGGCCATTTCGCAGGCGGGCTACATCGTCACCACGCGCATCGCGTCGACGGCGGATGCCGCGGCGCCGACGGTGTACCAGCAGTCGTGGCTGCTGTTGCAGGTGCCCTACGGCATCGTGGGCGTGACGCTGCTGACGGCGATCATGCCGCGCCTGTCGCGCAACGCCGCCGACGGCGACGACAAGGCCGTCGTCCGCGACCTGTCGGTGGGCACGCGCCTGACCATGATCGCGCTGATCCCCATCGTGGTGTTCTTCACGGCCTTCGGCGTGCCCATCGCCAACGCTCTGTTCGCCTACGGGTTCTTCCCGAAGGAGACGGCGGACATCCTCGGCTGGACGCTGTCCTTCTCTGCGTTCACGCTCATCCCGTACGCGTTGGTGCTGCTGCATCTGCGCGTGTTCTACGCCCGCGAGGAGGCGTGGACGCCGACGTTCATCATCTTCGGCATCACCCTGGTGAAGGTGACGCTGTCGATGCTGGCGCCGCTGATGGCGTCGCGCACGGAGCTCGTCGTGGTCCTGCTGGGCGCGGCCAACGGTTTCGGTTTCGTCGCCGGCGCGATCATCGGCGGATGGCTGCTGCGCAGGACGCTGGGCGATCTGCGCAGCCGTGAAGTGCTGAAGACGTGCGCGTGGGCGCTGGGCTCGGCGCTCGTCGGCATTGCGGTGGCGATGGCGTTGGATTCGTTCGTCATCGGCGATCCGCTGGACACCCTCGGGTCGATCGGCGCGCTGCTGCGCGTGGCGGTGTCGGGCGTGCTGTTCCTCGTCGTCGCCGGCGTGGTCCTGTCGCGTTCGCCGCTGCCGGAGGTGCGCACCCTCGGCGGTTTCCTGGGTCGCATCCCGGGTCTGCGCCGCTTCGCCCCCGCGCCGGCCGACGCGGACGCGGCCCTCGAGTCCGACGACGCCGACGCCGCGATCGTCGGCGCGGCCGTTGGTGGTCCCGTGGCGGCGGCCGGCGAGAACGCGGCGATGGCGTCGGAGGGCTTCACCGCCTCGCCGATGCTGCCGCCGATGCCGTCGGAGGCGTCCCGTCCGACGCGTTTCGTCCCCGGCGAGATGGTCTTCGGCGGCCGGTACCGGTTGCTGTCGGAGGAGGGGTCCCGCCCCGGCGTGCGGTTCTGGCGCGCGGTGGATCGGTCGGGTCCGGTGCGCACGGATGCGGACGGAAAGAAGCTTCACGACGAGGTCGCCCTGACGTTCATCGACACGCTCACGGCACCGCACGTCGGTTACACGGCGCCGGGCGCCGCAGTGAAGATCGCGGAGGCCACCAAGGCGCTGCGCCGCGTGGAGGGCGTCGGTCTGGCGCGCATCCGTGCGGTGCACCTGGGTCGCACGGACGTCATCGTGGCGGCCGATTGGGTGCCGGGCATTGCGCTGTCGGCGGTGGGCGAAGGCACCAACGCCGACGCGGCGGCCTTCGCCGTGGCCGATCTCGCGGAAGCGGCGGGCCGCGCCCATGGCGAGGGCATCGTCCTCGGCGCCGATGATCTCGACCGTCTTCGCGTCAGCGTCGATGGCCGGGTGGTGCTGGCGTTCCCGGCGCCGCTGCCGGAGGCCACTCAGGACGAAGACATCGAGGTCACCTGCCGCGCCCTGTCCTCGCTTCTCGACGGCTGCCGGCACGTGCCCGCCGACGTCCGGGTGATTCTCGACGACGCTTCCCGAAGCGCGTCGGCCGATCGCGCGTGGGGCGAGTCGTCGTCAAGCACGGACGAACGGGACGACAACGACTCCGCCGACGCCGCCGATCCCGCCGGCGACCGCAACCGCGGCTTGGTGATGGCCAACCGCCTGCGGGAAGCCGCCCTCGGCCCCGACTCGGGCCAGCTGCGGGTGATCGCCGAAGACGCCGACGTGCCGGATACCCCGGCGCGGCTGAAGCAGGTCACCTCGACCACGCGCGGGCGGCTGTGGGGCTCCGGCGCCATCGTCGTCGGCATGGTGCTGGTGGTCGCGCTGATCCTCGCCGCCGTGTTCGCGTGGCTCAACCGCTCCGAGGACTCCCCGCTGACGCCGGACTCGGTGCGCCGCGGATCCGAAGCCGCCGAACGGGCCCTGCCGCGCGGACCGATCACCATCGACGACGTCGCCGAATGGCAGGCGACCAACCCCAACCCCCTCGCGGGCCCCGACGACCCCTACGGCGCGGAGCTGGCCATCGACGGCGACGAGGACACCGCCTGGACGACGTCGGTGTACAACGCGCAACTGGGCACCGGGCCCACCGCGTTCAAGGAGGGCATCGGCCTGGTGCTCACCTTCGAGCAGGACGCGACGCCGCGGTTCGCGGAGATCCTCGGCTCGCCCGGCGCGATGGTCGAAATCCGGTCCATCCCGGCCGATCTCGCCGAAGCCGGCACCGGTGATCTCGAGGAGACGGAAGTGCTCGGGCGGGGTCGACTCGGCGACGACGAGACCACCATCGAGCTGACCGACGCCCCGAAGGGCCGCCACCTGCTGATCTGGGTCACGAAGCTGCCCATGCCGCAGGCCGCCTCCATCGCGGAGGTCACCGTCGAGCGGTGACCGCGGCCGCCCGGAGCCGGGTGCCCCGTCCGTCCCCGAATGGCGCGCCCGCTCCGGCCGTGGTGGGATGGGCGCGTGAACTTCGGGGGGAGGGTCACCGCGCCGACGGCGTTGGTCGACCGGGGAAACACGGATGGAGCCGGGGCTGCGCCGGGGGATGGCGCGCCACCGGATGATCGCGGGGATCTCGAGCTGCTCACCGCGCACCTGGCCGGTGATGCGCGGGCGTTCCCGGCGCTCGTCGACAGGCACGAACGGCAGTTGTGGTGGACGGCGAAGCGGCACTCGCGCACCGATTCCGACGCGGCCGACGCGATGCAGGAGGCCCTGGTCAAGGCCCTGCGCAGCGCAGCGTCGTTCCGCCGCGACTCGTCGGTGGCCACGTGGCTGCACCGCATCGTGGTCAACTGCTGCCATGACCGGATGCGGGGGCGTCACGGCCCTCCCGACGGGGTGGTGGACGATCGCGTCGCGCCCGCGCCGGTCGAGGCGTGTGCCGGGGATCCCGCGCTGGCCGTGGTGATGCGCCAGGCGATGGCGCGCCTGCCCGAGGAGCAGCGGCTCGTCATCCTCGAGGTCGACGTCATGGGCTGGCCGCTCGCCGACGTCGCCCGTCGGCTCGGCATCCCGGAGGGCACGGTGAAATCCCGCCGCTCCCGCGCCCGCGCCACCCTGCGCCGCCAGCTGCGCCGCCTGGAAGCGGAGGTCGCCCGATGAACCGCCCACTCCACGACATGCGTTCCGACGCATCCCTCGACGACGATTCGCTCGAGTGCCTCGCCGCGTCGTTGCTTGGCGACGAGGCGCCGCCGCCGAGCGTTCACTCGGCATGGCGACGGGACCATGCGGACGGCGGCGACGCCGATTCGGCGACGGTGGCGCGCCCACCGTTCGGGTCTTCGTTCGGTGGGTTTGCCGCTGCCGCCGCGGCCGCGATCGTGCTCCTTGCCGGAGGCATCTGGGTCACGGCACCCGGCGCCGACCGCTCCCCGGGCGGGGAAGCGGGGGACGGGCCGTCGTCAAGCAGGATCGCGCAGCCGGAGGAAACGCGGCCCGCAGCCGGCGGAAGCGAGTCCGCCCAACCCGAGATCGACCTGGCCGCCCTCGGCCCCGCCGTCGCCGACGCCATGGGGGCCGTCGACCTCGGCGGACTGGTCGACCCCGCCCTGGCCGAAGCCTGCCTGGCCGAACACGGCGAACGCGCCGACGCCCTGCTCGGTGCCGCTCCCATGGCCCACGGCGACCGGGTCGGGCAGCTTTTCGTCCTGTCGACGGGAATGCACGGGCAGGTGACGGTGTTGTTGACCGTGAACACCTGCGGAAGCGAACCCGAGGCACCCGTCGTGCACGAGACGATCGGGCGGCCCGGGTAGGCTGCCGCTCGAGACGACGACGCGGACACCGCCGGGCGACCGGCCGGCCACGACCGCGCCGAACACGCGAAAAGCCACGTCAGATGGCACCCACCAGGAGGAACGAAGAATGTCCGACACCATCCACGACGTCATCATCGTCGGGTCCGGTCCCGCCGGATACACCGCCGCCATCTACGCCGCCCGCGCCGAGCTCGCGCCCGTCGTGTTCGAGGGCGTCGAGTTCGGCGGCTCCCTGATGACGACCACGGAGGTGGAGAACTTCCCCGGCTTCGCCGAGGGCATCCAGGGCCCCGACCTCATGGACCAGATGCGTTCCCAGGCCGAGCGTTTCGGCGCCGACCTGCGCATGGACGACGTCGACCGCATGGATCTGACCGGCGACGTGAAGTCCGTGTGGGTCGGCGACGAGGAGCACAAGGCCCGCGCCGTCATCCTCGCGACGGGCGCCGCCCCGCGATACCTGGGCGTCCCCGGCGAGAAGGAGCTGCTCGGCCACGGCGTCAGCTCCTGCGCCACCTGCGACGGCTTCTTCTTCCGCGACCACGACATCGCCGTCATCGGCGGCGGCGACTCGGCGATGGAGGAGGCGACGTTCCTGACCAAGTTCGCCAAGTCCGTCACCATCGTCCACCGCCGCGAGGAGTTCCGCGCCTCCGCGATCATGCTGGAGCGCGCCCGCGCCAACGAGAAGATCCGCTTCGCCACCAACAAGGTCGTCGACGAGGTCGTCGGCGACGGCTCCGTCAGCGGCCTGAAGCTCAAGGACACCGTGACCGGCGAGATTTCCGAGCTGCCCGTCACCGCCATGTTCGTCGCCATCGGCCACGACCCCCGCTCGCAGATGGTCGCCGACCAGGTCGACGTCGACGAGTCCGGCTACGTCAAGGTGGCGTCCCCGTCGACCCGCACCTCCCTGCCGGGCGTCTTCGCCGCCGGCGACCTCGTCGATTCCCACTACCAGCAGGCGATCACCGCCGCCGGCACCGGCTGCACCGCCGCCATCGACGCCGAGCACTACCTGGCCTCGCTGGACCAGGCCTGATACAATTAGCCAAATAATCGACGCATACTTTTAGGAGAATCATGTCCGTCGTCCACGTCACCTCCGAGAACTTCAAGGCCACCGTCATCGAGTCCGACAAGCCCGTGCTCGTCGACTTCTGGGCCGACTGGTGCGGCCCCTGCCGCAAGCTGAGCCCCGTCATCGAGGAGCTCGCCGCGGAGATGGGCGACCAGGCCGTCATCGCCAAGTGCGACATCGAGGCCGAGCGCACCCTGGCCGCCATGTTCCAGATCATGTCGATCCCCGCGCTGCTCATCTTCAAGGGCGGCCAGAAGGTCGACGAGATCGTCGGCGTCAAGCCGAAGGCCGAGATCCGGCAGAAGCTTGAAGCTCAGCTCTAACTGGTAGCGTGTGAACGTGTGCGACCGACACGTCGCACCGATTCGAGCACGTGAAGGAAGGGGACGCCCGGTGCGGGAGTATCTGCAGGTGGGGGAGCGATCGCCGCGTGTAGCGGAGGTGCGCACCGCGCTGGCCAGACTTGGCCTCATGCCGGGCTACGCCGGGGACGCCGTCCAGCAGGACTCGCCGCAGTGGAGCGGTGACGACGACCTGTTCGACGAAGAGCTGCGGGCCGCCCTGCTGGCCTTCCAGCAGTCCCGCGGCATCTACGCCGACGGCGTCATCCGCGACTCGACCCTGAAGACCCTGCGCGAGGCGTCGTACGTTCTCGGCGCCCGTGTGCTGTCTCACGACCCCCTTGCGCCGATGACGGGCGACGACATCGGCAAGCTGCAGGGCATCCTCCAGGAGCTCGGTTTCTTCGACACTCGCGTAGACGGCCACTTCGGTCCGCTCACCGACGCCGCGGTGCGCGAGTACCAGCTCAACTACGGCCTCGAGCCCGACGGCATTTGCGGGCCGGTCACCTTCCGCGCCCTGAGCTACCTCGGCCGCCGGGTGACCGGCGGATCGCACGTCGCCATGCACGAACGCGAACAGGTGCGCGCCGCCGGCCCGAAACTGTCCGGCAAGCGCGTCGTCATCGACCCGGGCTGCAGCAACGCCGACCCCGGCATGACCGTCGAAGGGCCCTACGGCCCGATCACGGAGGAGGAGATCCTCTGGGACCTCGCCTCCCGCGTGGAGGGACGTCTGGTCGCCGCCGGTGCGGAGACGATTCTGTCGCGTCCGCGCACCGCCGACCCGTCGATCGAGGAGCGGGCCGAGATGGCCAACGCCTTCGGCGCCGACGTCATGATTTCCCTGCGCGCCGACCGGTACCCCAACGAGCGCGCCTCCGGGTTGGCGACCTTCTACTTCGGGTCGATCGTCGGAAACAGCTCGATTCTGGGCGAGCAATTGTCCGGCCTGATCCAGCGCGAAATCGTCGCCCGCACGCCGCTGATCGACTGCCGCACGCACGCCCGGACGTGGGATCTGATGCGCCTGACGCGCATGCCCACCGTCGAGGTCGTCGTCGGTTACCTGACCAACCCGCAGGATGTCGCGGTGTTGACGTCGCCCGACCAGCGCGACCAGATCGCCGAGGCCATCGTCGTGGGCGTGAAGCGCCTGTACCTCACCGAAGAGGACGATCAGCCGCTGACCGGCACCTACAGCTTCGTCGAGCTCCTGGAAGCCGAGAAGGACGCGTAGAACTGCGCGGCCACCAGCTGGTCGAGGGCATCCGTGACGGCGGCGGCCCAGTCCAGATCGGGGTCGATGTCGCGGCGCAGACGCGGGTGCGTCGGGTGGGGCGCGACGACGGTAAATCCCGAATTGATGAGCACCCGCGTCGGGATGACGTCGCCCGCCGCATGATTGATCGCGCCGAGGGCCGTTGACTCGCAGCGGTGCGGCGTGCGGGGCGCGTCGACCGACTGGAGGATCGACTCCGTGAGCGACATCTCCTCGCGCGGGACGGCGTCCTCGCCGTCGTCGCCGCCGCCGGAGCAGCCGAACGCCTCGACCGCGCGGATGCCGCGGCCGGCGAGATGGGTGACGGCGGCGTCGATCAGAGCCTCTTCGGCGCCGCGGTCGGCCATGACGGGGTCGATGTGCAGGCTCGTGAGCATTACGGCGTCCGGGGATATCGGGCCGGTGGGCATGGACCGCGACGTCGGGGCGTAGCGCGGGGGACCGAACAGCAGGGTCGCCGTGACCGGCTGGCCGTACGCCTCGGCGATGCTGAATCCGCACAGCCCCCAGTCAACGAGGACGCGGTTGAGCCACAGTTCCTTTTCGAGCTCGGCGTCCATGGCCTCACGCGTGCGGTTCCCGCCCCCATCCGGACCAACCGGACCAATCGGCCCCAGCGGACCCGACGGACCCGGCGGACCCGGCGGGCTCAGAGGGTCCCGCGGATTCAGACGCCCCGTGGAGCGTCCGCGTGGCGCCTCCGGGTTCTGGTGTGCATCGCGCCCTCCAGGGCGCTGTGGGCCATGCTGGAGGCCCATTTTGCGCCAGGGGTTGCCGACGACGCGGTTCGGATCCGCGACCGGCCCGTCGTCCGACGACGAAGGCGTCTGTTCGGGCGCGATTTCCCAGAACAGGCTGCGCATGGTGTCGGGATGAATCGAACGGCGGTTCGCCAGGTCGATCGGGCCGATGAATCCGGGGGACATGGCGGGGACCTACTGATCCTCGCCCGGGGCGCCGATGAGCGACATGATGCGGTCGAAGTCGGCGAGATCCCCGAACTCGATGACGATGCGCCCCTTCCGCTTGCCCATCGTCGCCGACACCTTCGTATCGAAGGTGTCGGACAGCCGATCAGCCCACGTCGTCAGCTTTTCGGGCTGGGGGAGCGGTTCGCGCTTGCGGCGGGTGCCCGCGTCCTCGCCCCGGTTGATGAGCGTGACCGCCTCTTCCGTCGCGCGCACCGACAGGCCCTCGGCGATGATGCGGTCGGCGAGCATCGACTGGTCGGCGGTGCCCGTCTTGATTCCGAGCAGGGCACGCGCATGACCGGCGGTCAGCACGCCGGCGGCGACGCGTCGCTGGACGTCTACGGGAAGCTGGAGGAGCCGGATCATGTTCGTGATCGCCGGGCGGGACCGCCCGATGCGGTCGGCGAGTTCCGCCTGCGTCACGTCGAACTCCTCGAGGAGCTGCTGGTACGCCGCGGCCTCTTCGAGCGGATTGAGTTGCACCCGGTGGATGTTCTCCAGGAGGGCATCGCGAAGCATGGACGAGTCGGAGGTCTCGCGGACGATCGCGGGAATGGCGTCGAGTCCGGCAAGCTGACTGGCCCGCCAGCGACGCTCGCCCATGATGATCTCGAACTCGGGCTGCTCGGCCTTCGGATCCTTGGCCCGCGCTTCCTCGAGCGTCTTCGCCCGTACATCATCTCCGATGGGGCGGACGACGATCGGCTGCATGAGCCCGAACTCGCCGATCGAATGAGCGAGTTCCCGCAACGGCTCTTCGTCGAAGACCTCGCGCGGCTGCCGCGGGTTCGGAACGATGAGCGGGATGGGGATCTCACGGTACGACGCGCCAATGTCCGAGGACCGGTATCCGACGCCGGCTTCGACGGCTTGCTCCGAGCCCTCCGGTCCGCTCCCTCCCGCAGTGCCACTGGTTTCGCCGCGGACGGATCCCTGTGTTTCACGTGAAACATCAGCACTTGCTTGACGACGATTTGCCGTTTCGTCACTGTGACGTTTCATAGGTGACCCGCCAGTCGAGCCATATTCGTCACTGTGACGCTTCTGGCTCGAATCGCGTCTCATCGTATTGCGGCCGGCGATGCGATCGGCCTGAGCGAGGCCGGACGAATCCGGTCGCCGTGACTTCGGGCCGAAGATGATGTCCGCGGCATTATCGCCGACGGCCGGATTCTGCTCCGGGGCAGTCGGGATGAGAGCGGCCAAGCCGCGACCGAGACCGCCGCGACGGGAGTCCTTCTTGTCCTGCGCCATGGTTCGTCCTTCAACTAGTGGTTCTCGGGAGCGACGCCGATGGCACCGCTGGTGGGGGAGGGCAGGTAATCGCCGCGGCCGGCGAGTTCCTTCGCCGCGTCCATGTACGCCAGCGCGCCCCTGGAACCCGGGTCGTAGCTGATGATCGTCTTGCCGTAGCCCGGAGCCTCCGAGACCTTCACCGAGCGGGGGATGACGTTGCGCAACACCGCATCGCCGAAGTGACGCCGCACCTCGTTGGCGACCTCGTCGGCGAGCTTCGTCCGACCGTCGTACATGGTGAGCAGCACTGCGGAAATGTGGAGATCCGGGTTGAGGTGCTGGCGGATCATCTGCACGTTGTTGAGCAGCTGCGTGACGCCTTCGAGCGCATAGAACTCGCACTGGATCGGAATGATCACCTCGGATGCCGCGGTCATCGAATTCAGAGTCAGCAGACCCAGCGACGGAGGGCAGTCAATGATCAAGTAGTCGAAGCCGTGCTCTTCAAGAAACTCATCCGTGATCGCCTGCCGCAGTCGACGTTCACGATTGAAGAGGTTGACCAATTCGATTTCCGAGCCGGCGAGATCCAGCGTCGCCGGAATGCAGTAAAGGTTCTCGTTCTCCGGCGACTGCTGCATCGCCTCCGCCGGTTCGACCTCGCCGATCAGCACCTCGTACGTGGACACGGTGCCACTTCGATGGTCCACGTCGAGAGCCGTCGAAGCGTTTCCCTGCGGATCGTTGTCGATCACGAGCACCTTGAGCCCGTGATGAGCCAGCGCAGAGGCGAAGTTCACCGCCGACGTGGTCTTGCCGACGCCACCCTTCTGATTCGCGAAGGCAATTCGGCGGGTCTTCTCCGGCTTGGGCAAAGTCGGCCGGTTGGGCCCCTTCACCTGAGCGGCGCGCCGCGCAGCAGCTGCAATCGGCGAATCTTCCCACGATTTGCGGGCCATCAAACATCCCTTCGCGTCCGGAACGAGTCCGGGTAATCGACCACTTTCATCCAGGTCCACATGCGGGCAGGGCCTCGACGAGGCGATACCCCCGGCGGGCCCAACGTACGGGACTTACTCTAGTCCTTCTGCCGGATCGCCCTCAACGGACAGACGACGGGAAGGAACGCACGCCATGGTTTCACGTGAAACCAAGCCGGCGATGAGCTTTCAGACGACTCGTCCTGACGGTCTCGACGCCATCGATGTTTCACGTGAAACTAAGGCCGCCGCTACCCAGTCAGACTTTTTGGATCTTCACTACGTACGTCGGGGTGTCGAGCACTTCTGCACCGATCTCGACGATGACAGGGTTCTTCC
The DNA here is from genome assembly GCF_001807025.1 of Corynebacterium sp. HMSC11E11. Classification (NCBI taxonomy): domain Bacteria; kingdom Bacillati; phylum Actinomycetota; class Actinomycetes; order Mycobacteriales; family Corynebacteriaceae; genus Corynebacterium; species Corynebacterium sp. HMSC11E11. Next base: position 11,048 of record NZ_KV787116.1, read on the forward strand.
CCTTCGCCTTGTGAATGAGGTTCGCGTCCCTTTCGATTTCTTCAGCCGCGGAGGAGCCCTTCATGGCGATCATCTGTCCGCCCGGCCGAACGAGGGGGAGCGACCACCCGGCAAGCTTCCCGAGAGGTGCGACCGCCCGAGAAGTGACGACATCAACGAGGCCCGCTTCCTTGCGCACGACCTTCTCTTCGGCCCGACCGCGAATGACGGTGACATTCTCCAAACCGAGATCCTCGACGACTTCGTTGAGGAACGTCGTACGGCGCAGCAGAGGCTCGATCAAGATGACGGAAACATCCGGACGAGCGATGGCCAACGGGATCCCGGGGAGACCCGCGCCGGATCCAATGTCGGCGACCGTCGCCCCCTTCGGAATCACATCCGCCAAAGCAGCGCAGTTGAGGATGTGCCGATCCCACAACCGCGGCACCTCGCGCGGGCCGATCAAACCGCGAACGGTCGCATGTTCGGCAAGCCACGAGTGGTACCGGTCGGCGAGATCACTCCGGTCGCCGAACGCCGTCTGAATCGCCGCATCTGTACGCGTGGCGACATCACCGGCAGAGTTGGCCTCTTCTGCTCCGGCAGCTTTCGCCGAAGCAGCGTTGTCGTTGTTCTCCGTCATGTGTTCTCCACCAATCTTATTTCGTCCCACTTCCATCCCGACTCCGGTTGCGTTGCAGCTCGGTGAAGTGCCGACCTTTTTCACGGTGTCCGTGCTCGATCATCGGCCGCCCCGCCGGACCACGCGTCGATGTTTCACGTGAAACCCCAACCTTGTGCCGAAATTCCAAATCACATCGGTGTCATTTAACTTGGGCCCGCGAGCGTTGCGGCCGCCGCAACGCGCTTGGTCGTCGACGCGAGCCGCCCAACCGCCGACTCGAGTCGCGAACTCACGACCCGACGTCGCGAAGCGACCGTCTCATCTCGAATATGACGTTCCCCAGTCTACGGGCGGACAGAGAGGGAGGGAGTGATGGGTCGGAGCCATGAACACTAGAAAGCGCCCCACCGTGGTGGTGGGGCGCTCTTCTTTCTTGGCGTAGACAGTTGCCGTCAGCGGCTACTTTTTTCCTTTGCGGTTCTTCCTGCTCTGTTTCCGCTTACCCGTTGCGGGCTTCTGTCCCGGGGCCGGCTTCGACGGCTGAACATTGGACTCGGAACCGGAGTTGGCTCCGGCCCCGGACGTCTTGGCATCCGAGGGGGCGCCGGACTTGTCCACGGCGGCCTCGGAAGTCTGGGTCGCCTTGGTGGCGGGGGAGTCGGGGAGGTGGCCCTTCTTCGCGGCCTTCTTGCCGCCCTTCTTCGGGTTCACCGGCTTGACGCCGACCTTGGGGGCCAGCTGAGCCTGCGACAGACGCTTGGCTTCCTTCTCGGCCTCGATCTCGGCCGCTTCCTCGCGGTCGATCTTGGCGAAGATGTACTTCTGCTGGAAGTAGGTCCACACGTTGTTGGTGACCATGTAGACGAGCAGACCGATGTGCCACAGGAAGCCGGTGGCCAGAATCATGATGGGCATGAACCAGAGCATCATCTTGTTCATCATGTCCATCTGCTGGCCCATCATGCCCTCCTGCTGCTGCTGGAGACCGGCGGCCTGACGGCGCTTGGTGCGGGCGATGGACATCCGGGCGTTGAAGTGAATCATCGCCGCGGAAATGATCATCAACGGAATCGCGACGATCATGATGTCGGTGCGGGTGAAGTCCGCGGGGTCACCCGGAGCGGTGAAGGCCGCGTACTGCGATTCGTCCATGCCGACCGACGCCGACAACGGAGCGTTGAACACGCGGGCGAGCAGGAACGACTGAACATCCTCGACGCCGAAGAAGTAGTTCGGGGTATTCCAGTTGTCGTCGACGCTCATGGAGGACTGTCCCACCGAGCCGGCGCCCGTGCCGGTGCGGTTGAACGAACGCAACACGTGGAACAGGCCGAGGAACACCGGCATCTGCACGAGCAGCGGCAGACAGCCGGCCAGCGGGTTGACGCCCATCTCCTTCTGGAGCTTGCGCATCTCCAGGGCCTGGGCCTGCTGGTCGTTCTTGTATTTCTTCTTGATCTCGGCCATCTTCGGCTGCATCTTCTGCATCTTGATGGCGGATCGCTGCTGCTTGAGCATCGGCTTGATGAGCAGGATTCGGATGGTCGCCACCAGCAGCATGATGGCGAGCACCCAGGAAATTCCCGAAGCCGGGTCCAGGAACAGGCCGAAGGCCTGATGCCAGAACCAGAGTACGACCGAAATCGGCCAATAGACGAAGTTAAGCACGGTCTGGTGTTTCTCCTGTCGTGGGGGATTGCGGCCGTCTACGCGTCAGCCTCGGCAGCCAGGTTACCCGTGCATCTTTCGCCACCAGGTACCCAGGCCGGGATAGGTGCGGGGCACGGGATCCCAACCGCCGGGATGCCAGGGAGCGCACCGCACGATCCTCAAAAAGGTCAGCCACAGGCCGCCGATCGCGCCGTATCGTCGGACGGCTTCGAGCCCGTAGGCCGAGCAAGTCGGTTCAAAGCGGCAGGAACCGGTTGCCTTGGCGGGGGAGATGCGCCGGCGATAGAAGAGGATGGCGCGTTCGACGAGCCGGGTGGCGGGGCCCCGGTCTTCAGCGTCGGGTAGCTCGTGCGAGTGCCTTGCGCACATCGGTCGCCAACTCCTCGCTGGTCGCCGTGGCCGAAGCGGGCAGCGCCCGAATGACCATGTCCACGGTGGACGGGACGTCGTCAAGCACATCCATGACCACGTGCCGAAGCTTGCGGGTCACGGCATGCCGGACCACCGAATTGCCCACCGCCTTCGATACGACGAAACCGACGCGCGGACCCCCGAAACGGGAAATCTGCGCGTCGGCATCATCGCCACCGTCGCCGGCGGCATCAAGATAATGCAGGACGATCGTCCTGCGACCGAACCTGCGACCCCGACGGACCGTGACGGAAAAATCTCCGGAACGGTGCAGCTTGTGCTGCGCGGGGAGCACGATTCGAGTCCGCGATCAGGCGGACAGGCGGGCGCGGCCCTTGTTGCGGCGGGCGGCGACCACGGCGCGGCCCGAACGGGTGCGCATGCGGGTACGGAAGCCGTGCACGCGGGCACGACGACGGTTATTCGGCTGGAACGTCCGCTTCGACACGGGTGACACTCCTAGGGATTCAGGGCCCGGGCCGGACAGCCGGCGACCTGGCCAAACGATTGATTTCACACCCTCCGCCGGAACCGGCCGACGTGACCGGACGTTCCCTGCGACGGGCCCGCTAGGCGCAGCACCCGGAAACGACCGAGTCCCGCGCAGATGCGGTGAACACACCGGCGACCCTGGGCGCACCCGGGGTCGCGGATATGACAGACCCGATCAGGGTACGTGGAGCGGGGCCGCCAATACAAATCCTGCGTCGCCCCGCGCGTCGCCTCGAGCGGACCCGACACGCGACGCGACCTGTGTCGTTGTCGAACGATCCACATGAATTCACATGGCCGCGGAAGCATACAACTGTGGATAACTATCGTCACTCGAGTAACATACGACCTGCGCGTTCGATGTAACTTCGCAGGTCAGGCGGTTGCAAAACCCCCGAGTTCTTGCGGCCCAAGGGTGTGGATAGACTGTTGAGAAACCAACGCCGAGAAACGCTCCACACCTGTGCATCGACGTGTGGAAGTCCTGGCCATCGGGCCACGACGGTGTGGAACGAAATCCCACAACCGAACAGCCCGACCGGAGCACCCGACCTCCACCCCCGCCAATCGGCGCACCATCGACGACGACGCTCGCGCACCCCTGTGGCGTCGGCGCTGAATCGGGAACGGCCCGCCGACCGACCCGGCGGGTTACGCTGACCGTCCGAACCAACCCAGAAGGACCACCGAGTTGACCACGCCCAGCCGAGACTTCAACGACACCTGGACCCAGGTCGTCGACATGCTCATTCGCGGCACCGACGTGCGCGACGGAGAGCCGCAGCCGCTGACCACCCAGCACAAGGCTTTGCTCCGGTCCGTCCAGCCCGTCGGCCAGCTCAACGGGTTCGTGCTGCTGGCGACCGGCTCCGAGATGGTCCAAACGCTGGTCAAGGAGGAATTGTCCGAGCGCATCGAACGCGCGTTGGATGTGATCACCGGGCGTCCCCAGCAAGTCGTTGTGACGATCTCGGAGGACTCGTCGCACGCGGACAAATCGCACGCGGATACCTCGCACGCCGATGCCCCGCATCCCGGGCAGGCGGGACAGATGCCGGCCGGTCGCCCGGCACCGGCCGCGACCGATGGAGACGCCCCGAACCCCCCATACCCGGATGCCAACCGCTCCCGCGGCGTCGACCAGGCCGCCGGCCATGATTCCGGGGCCTGGCGCACCATCGAGTTCGAACGCGACGCCCGCGACACCGCACAGTTAGGCGATCCCCGTGGATTCACCGGCCAGGCTGCCCATGACCCGCGGTCGCCCCTGATGCCCCAGCAGGACCAGGGCGGGCAGATGCCGGGCACCCCGGGCGCGCCCCACCCCCCGCAAACCCCCCACCCGGGCCAGGCCCCCCAGATGCCGCACGGTGGCGGCGCCCAGACGCAGGGCACGGCCGCGGACCTTTTCGGCCAGAGCAAGTACCACCTCCACGGGATGAAAAACCCCATGTCCCAGCCGGTGGAGGAGCCGACGCTGAATCCGAAGTACACCTTCGAGACGTTCGTCATCGGCCCGCAGAACCGGTTCGCCGCCGCCGCGGCCGCCGCCGTCGCCGAGCAGCCGGCCCGCGCCTACAATCCGCTGTTCATCTCCGGCGGTTCCGGCTTGGGCAAGACGCACCTGCTCCATGCCATCGGCCACTACGCCACGGCGCTCGACCCGAAGCTGCGGGTGCGCTACGTGTCGTCGGAGGAGTTCACCAACGACTTCATCAACTCGGTGCGCGACGACGCCCAGGAGAGTTTCAAGCGCCGCTACCGCGACCTGGACATTCTCATCGTCGACGACATCCAGTTCCTGGAGGGCAAGGAAGGCACGCAGGAGGAGTTCTTCCACACGTTCAACGCCCTCCACCAGGCCGATCGCCAGATCGTGCTGTCGTCGGACCGTCCTCCGCGCGAGCTGAAGACGCTGGAGGAGCGCCTGCGCACCCGCTTCGAGTGGGGCCTGACCCCGGATCTGCAGCTGCCGGACCTGGAAACCCGGATCGCGATTTTGTCGAAGAAGGCGCAGCTCGACCGCCTCAACGTCCCGCATGACGTGCTGCAGTTCATCGCGGAACACACGGCGTCGTCGATCCGCGAGCTCGAGGGCCGGCTGCTGCAGGTCACCGCCCAGGCGTCGCTGCTGAAGATGCCGGTGACGTTGGCGCTGGCGGAGGAGATCATCGGCTCGGACAGCGCCGAGGTGGAGATCACGCCGGACATCATCATTTCGGCGACGGCGGAGTTCTACGGCCTCACCGTCGCCGATCTCACGGGCCCGGGGAAGACCCGCCCGGTGTCGCATGCGCGGCAGGTGGCGATGTACTTGACCAGGTCGCTCATCGACATTTCGCTGCCGGCCATCGGCAAGGTTTTCGGCAACCGGGATCATTCGACGGTGTTGTACGCGCACCGGAAGATCCAGAAGGAGATCGCCGAAAAGCGGGCCACCCAGGACCAGGTCAACGATCTGACCACGCGCATCCGGGAGCGTTCCCGCACCATCGGATGATTCGCGTCGGCGGCGTCGCCGGCGTCGGCGGACGGTGCGCGGCATGGGGCGGGCGTCATCGCTTTACGACGAAGCTCGCCTCACTGAAGCTCGCCTATTCCTTGCTTAATGCGTGTAATTACGGCTGTGTAATTTAGAGACCCCGATCACACGGATCATGTTGGTAACCAGCGGTTTTTCGTTCACGGAGGTGTGGATGAACCGCAGTCTTCTGTGGAAGAATCCGCCGGCGGTCGATCCATCCACAGTTCGGGCGATTCATCCACAGATCCATCAACTTTTTGCCCACACTCGGATTTCCGCGCCGACCAGCGGCGGACCGGTCATCCCACAGGATCCACAGCCCCTACTACTTCTTCCGACCATCCATCTCAATCAACGTCCGAGAAAAAGGGGCCTGTCGACAAGCGGCGCGCTCGCCGCCGCGACCGGGCCGCGAATGACAGGAAGTCTCCGGACCGCCGACATCGACGGCGGCAAACTGGGTTAAGGTTGTGATTCGAGGAAGCACCGGCGACGGCCGGACCGTCGGCTGCGCCGGCGGGTCACAAATCGTGAAACTCATGGAGGGACGATGGAGCAGACGGACGTGCGTCTCCGCGCAGCCAAGGATGATCTCGCTGACGCGGTGGGGTGGGTCGCACGCAATCTGCCGACGCGTCCGACGCAGCCGATCCTTCGCGGCATGGTCTTCACCGCCGATGACGATGGTCTGGAGATCGCCGGCTACGACTACGAGGTGTCGACGCAGATCCGCATCGCCGCGGAGATCTCCGACACGGGTCGTTTCGCTGTCAACGGCAAGCTCGTCTCGGACATCGTCTCCAAGCTGCCGAACAAGCCGATCGACATGCATTACGACGGCACGAGGGTGCTGGTCACCTGCGGTAAGTCTCGTTTCGAGCTGCCGGCTATGACACTGGAGGACTACCCGGCCCTGCCGTCGGTTCCCGCCGCCACCGGCACCATCGACCCGCAGCTGTTCACCGAGGCCATCGGCCAGGTCGCCGTGGCCGCCGGCAAGGACGAAACCCTGCCGATGCTCACGGGCATCCGCATGGAGACCGAGGGCGACACGGTCACCCTGGCCGCCACGGACCGTTTCCGCCTGGCGGTGCGCACCTTCCAGTGGAATCAGATCCCGGAGGGCAACGCGGAGCTGCTCATCCCCGCCAAGACGCTGGCAGACACGGCGCGTTCCCTGGACTCCGGTTCGAGCGAACCGGTGACCCTGGCGTTCGGCGACGGCTCGGATGGCCGGGCCGTCGGCGCCGATGGTCTGCTGGGCATCCTGGCCGACCCGCGTCGCACCACCACGCGTCTGCTCGACGTGGAGTTCCCGAAGTTCCGCCCGTTGCTGCCGAAGCAGCATTCGTCTTTGGCGTCGGTGCGCATCGATCCGTTGCGCGAGGCGATCCGCCGCGTGTCGCTGGTCGCCGATCGCGGTGCCCAGATCCGCATGGATTTCTCCGAGGGCCAGGTCGTGCTTTCCGCCCACGGCGACGAGGCCGGTCGCGCCGAGGAAGTCCTCGAGTGCGCGTTCGTCGGTGAGCCGCTGCTCATCGCCTTCAACCCGGGGTACCTGTCCGACGGCCTGTCGGCGATTCACACCGACCGCGTGGTCATGGGCTTCACGCAGCCGTCGCGTCCCGCGGTGCTCATCCCGGAGCCGGACGAGCTGCCGGGCGCCGACGAAGACGGCATGTTCCCGACTCCGGAGACGGAATTCACGTACCTGCTCATGCCCGTCCGCCTTCCGGGCTGACCGGCTTTTCCGGGGCGGAAGGGAAGCGGGGCGACGTCTCCGCGGTGCCGACATGTATTTGCGTTCGTTGAGCCTGCGCGACTTTCGGTCGTGGCCGGAGCTGAGCCTTGAGCTGGAGCCGGGCATCACGGTGTTCACCGGGCGCAACGGCTACGGCAAGACGAACATCGTCGAGGCCGTGGGCTACATGTCCACGTTGTCGTCGCATCGCGTGTCGACGGATGCCCCGCTGGTGCGGTCGGGGGCGGATTCTGCGCGCGTGTCGGCCACCGCCGTCAACGACGGCCGTGAGCTCACCGCCCATCTGCTGATCAACCCGCATCGTGCGAACCTGGCGCAGCTCAACCGCACGAGGCTGCGCAGCCCGCGCGAGTTGTTGGGCACGGTGCGGTCGGTGTTTTTCGCGCCGGAGGATCTGGAGCTGGTCAAGGGCGAGCCGGCCCAGCGGCGCCGCTATCTGGATGATCTTCTCGCCGTCCGTCGTCCGCGGATGGCCGGCGCGCGTCTGGAGTACGAGCGGATTCTTCGGCAGCGAAACGCCCTGCTCAAGTCGGCCGGAGGATCGTTGCGCCGCGGGTATTCGTCGTCGGAGGGGCAGGCGGCGTTGGCGACGCTGGACACGTGGGATTCGCAGCTGGCCCACGTCGGGGCGATCATCACCGCGGCGCGCATCGGGCTGGTCCGCGATCTGGGTCCCCGGGTGGTCGAGGCGTATGCGACGCTCGCGCCGTCGTCGCGGCCGGCGACGGTCGAGTACCGCACGAAGTTGCCGGTCGACGATCTTCCCGACGACCCCGAGATCATCGAGGCGCTGCTGCTCACGGAGCTCGGCGCGCGCCGCAACCGGGAGATCGACCGGGGCATCAGCCTCGTCGGGCCGCATCGGGATGATCTGCAGTTGAATCTCGGCAATGATGCGGCGAAGGGGTTCGCCAGTCACGGCGAGACGTGGTCGTTCGCGTTGTCGCTGAGGTTGGCGTCGTATCTCATGCTCCGCGAGGAGGGCCCGGATCCGATCCTCGTCCTCGACGACGTTTTCGCCGAGCTCGACCGTCATCGTCGCGAGGCGTTGGTGGACATCGCGAAGCAGGCCGAGCAGGTGCTCATCACGTCGGCGGTCGGCGAGGAGCTGCCGGAGGGGCTTGCCGACGTCCCGGCGGTGAGCACGCACGTCGTGACGGTGCGGGACACCGATGACGGACGCATTTCGCTTCTCGACGCCGACGGGGACGCCGATCGATGAGCGAGGGCGACGCCCCGGATCTGGTCGGGGAGGTTTTCGGGCGGATGCGCGCCACGGCGAAGATGGGCGGCAAGCACCCGCCGTCGTTGCAGCGGCCGGCCCGGAAGAACTCGGGATTCACGCTGGAAGCGGGGCCAAGGGTGATCAAGCGGGACGATGACGGCGGCACCGCCGACACCGCCGGCAACGGCGGCGACCACACCGTCGCCCGCGACCTGGCGGGGACGCGCATTCCCGAGCGGTTCCTGTACCGCGACGACATTCGGATTCGCCGTCGCCGCGATCGAAGTCCGCTGTCCTTCGGGTCCGTCCTCGCCCGTCAGGCGACCGAACGCGGCTGGCGGCGCAACATCGCCAACGGCATCATCATGTCCAAGTGGCCCGAACTTGTCGGCGAGGTCATCGCCGACCACACCGAGGTCGTGGAGTTCAAGGACGGCACGTTGGTCGTCCAGTGCGCTTCGAGTACGTGGGCGACGCAGCTGCGGTTGGCGCAATCGCAGATTCTGGCGACGATCGCCGATGAAGTCGGGGACGGAGTCGTCGAAAAGCTGCAGATCAAGGGGCCGACGGGGCCGAGTTGGACGAAGGGTCGGCTGCGGGTAAAGGGCCGCGGTCCGCGCGACACGTACGGGTGACGTCGACGTCCGACGCGAATGCGGAGGCGAAATCGGGGATCACGACGACCCGATTTTGCGAAAATCGGCGCTGAACGCCCTTTTGGCGCGGCCTGATGCGTGTCCGGTGGGGGACTACGGGGTAAGATGGACGGGCATACCAAGCGCACAAGCAAAGGGAGACCGGGTCCACAGTGGCTGCCACCGAAAACCAGTACGATGCCTCATCGATCACCATCCTCGAGGGGCTCGAGGCCGTTCGCAAGCGGCCCGGCATGTACATCGGCTCCACCGGCGAGCGAGGCCTGCACCACCTGGTGTGGGAGGTCGTCGACAACTCCGTCGACGAGGCGATGGCCGGATACGCCTCCGAGGTCAAGGTGACTCTGCTGGAGGACGGCGGCGTCGAGGTCGTCGACGACGGCCGAGGCATTCCGGTGGAGATGCACCCGACCGGTGCCCCGACGGTGCAGGTCGTCATGACCCAGCTGCACGCGGGCGGCAAGTTCGACTCGGAGTCCTACGCCGTGTCCGGCGGCCTCCACGGCGTCGGCATCTCCGTGGTCAACGCCCTGTCCACCCGCGTCGAGGCCGAGATCGTCCGCGACGGCCACGTGTGGTTGCAGAACTTCACCAACGCGGTGCCGGAGGATTTGGTCAAGGGCAAGAAGGCCCGCGGCTCGGGGACCACCATCCGCTTTTGGCCGGATCCGGAGATCTTCGAGACCACCGAGTTCAACTTCGACACCATCGCACGTCGCCTGCGCGAGATGGCCTTCCTGAACAAGGGCCTGACCATCACGCTGACCGACAAGCGCGTGTCGGAGGAGGAGCTGGAGGCCGAGGCGCTGGCGGAGCAGGCCGAGAAGGAATCGGCCGCGCTGGTCGAGGCCGACGCCGAGGACGGCGACAACGGCGACGCCGCCGAGGGCGCCGAGGACCAGGTGACCAAGGCCAAGAAGCGTCGGGAGAAGAAGAAGGTCTACCACTTCCCGAACGGCCTGCAGGATTACGTCGAGGCCCTGAACAAGTCGAAGACCAGTATCCACCCCTCGATCATCAGCTTCGATGCCGGCGGCGAGGGCCATGAGGTCGAGATCGCCATGCAGTGGAACAGCGGCTACTCGGAGTCGGTGCACACCTTCGCCAACACGATCAACACGATCGAGGGCGGCACCCACGAGGAGGGTTTCCGCTCCGCGCTGACGTCGTTGATGAACCGCTACGCCCGCGAGCACAAGCTGCTCAAGGAGAAGGAAGCCAATCTCACCGGCGAAGACGCCCGCGAGGGCCTGGCCGCGGTGATTTCGGTGCGCGTCGCCGATCCGCAGTTCGAGGGCCAGACGAAGACGAAGCTGGGCAACACCGAGATCCGCTCCTTCGTGCAGCGCATGACCAACGAGCACATCTCGCACTGGCTGGAGGCCAATCCGGCGGAGGCGAAGGCGATCGTCAACAAGGCCATCGCCTCGGCGCATGCCCGTGTGGCGGCCCGAAAGGCCCGTGACCTGGTGCGTCGCAAGTCGGCGACGGATCTGGGCGGTCTGCCGGGCAAGCTCGCGGATTGCCGTTCGAAGGATCCGCTGCAGTCCGAGCTGTTCGTGGTGGAGGGCGACTCCGCCGGTGGTTCGGCGAAGTCGGGCCGCAACTCGATGTTCCAGGCGATCCTGCCGTTGCGAGGCAAGATCCTCAACGTGGAGAAGGCGCGCCTGGACAAGACGCTGAAGAACGCCGAGGTGCAGGCGATCATCACGGCGCTGGGCACGGGCATCCACGACGAGTTCGACATTTCCAAGCTGCGCTATCACAAGATCGTGCTCATGGCCGACGCCGACGTCGACGGCCAGCACATCGCGACGCTGCTGCTGACGCTGCTGTTCCGTCTGATGCGTCCGCTCATCGACGAGGGGCACGTGTACTTGGCGCAGCCGCCGCTGTACAAGCTGAAGTGGGCGAAGGGCGAGCCCGGGTACGCGTACTCGGATGCGGAGCGCGATCAGTTGGTCGCGGAGGGTCTGGCCGCCGGCCGCAAGATCAACAAGGACGACGGCATCCAGCGCTACAAGGGTCTGGGTGAGATGAACGCCTCGGAGCTGTGGGAGACCACGATGGATCCGGAGCGTCGTGTCCTGCGTCAGGTCGCGTTGGAGGATGCGCAGAAGGCCGATGAGCTGTTCACCATTCTCATGGGCGATGATGTCGCGTCGCGTCGTTCCTTCATCACCCGCAACGCGAAGGACGTCCGCTTCCTGGACGTCTAGGGCGGGCCTGCACGGTCGGGCCCGGCGTGTTCGGGCTTTGACCAGCTGCTTTACGACGCCGATGGGGCGCCGACAAAGATCTCTGAACGAGATGATTGTCGGCGCCCCATCATTGGTTTTAGGCCATCTGTTGGTGTACGCCCCTGGATTTCCCGGCGGGCGTCGTCAAGCAACGACCGCCGGGGAGGCGACCGCCGCGCCTAGGAGGACGACGGAATCGGGATCTCGCCGGAACCGCCCGGGATGTCGATGCCCGAGCACGCGCCGGCGCCCGACGCACCGTTGAACATGGCGAGGATGAAGCCGACGCCGAAGGGCGCGCCGCTGATCGCCTGGGCGAAGTGGTTGTAACCCTCGATCTTCGGCAGGATGTCGTCGCGGTAGAAGACCTCGCCGCCGTTGGCGCACCAGTTGTCCGCCAGATCCCGGGCCTGCTGGTACTCGACGTTGAGGTCATGGCGGCCCGACACGATCATCGTCGGCGCGGCCGGGACGCCATGGCCGATGAACTGGTCGTTCATGGCCTTCTGCCCCTCGGGGATGTCGCCCAGGATCTCGTCGAGGCTCAGACCGCTGTTGGTCCACTGGCTGGTGCGCTGATGCCCGTACGCCTTGGTGATCTCGTCGGTGCACATGGTGGAAAGGTTCTGCAGCGTCTCCTTGCCGCCCTCGTTCATGTGGCGATCCATGGCCGGGGCCAGGTTCGGGTACCGCGCGGCCAGTCCGTTGATGGTGAAGCCGATGGCGCCGACGAGGTCGGAACCGTCGATGTTCCTCTGCACCGCGTCGAGGTCGGCCGGGGGAGCGGAGGCGTAGGCGGCCGCGACATCCAGATCCGGGGCGTAGGAGCTCGCGGCCTCGACCGCGGCGGCCGAGGCGCCGCCGCCCTGCGAGTGACCGTAGAACGCGACCCGGCCGTTGCCGCCCGACAGATTCCGTGCGGCGCGCGCGCCGTCGAGCATCGCGTGGGCCTGCTCGGCGCGGTTCATGTACGTGTGGATGCCCGGCGTGCCCATGCCGACGTAGTCCGTGACGAAGACGCGCACGCCCGCGGCGGCGAAAACCCAATCGTAGAGACCCTCGAGGTTGACCAGGCGACCGGAGGAGAACGGGTCGGCCTGGTTTTCCAGCGGCCAGTTGCGCGACGGGGCGCACTGATCGCCCTGGCCGACGGTGCCGCGGCCGATGACGACGGTCGGGCGCTCGCCGACGCCCGTCCACGGCACCGACGGCTCGACCATGTAGCCGCTGACCGGGACGGCGTTGCCGTGCATGTCGGTGGTCGAATACAGCACCTTCGTCACCGACGACGGCAGCGGGTAGTTCAGCTCCGGAGGCATCGGCGCGGTCGGGGCGGCGGCGGTGCGCAGGATGGTGCCCGGGGCGCCGGCGGTGACCGTGGAGGTGTCGTAGAAGGACTCGTCGATGGCTGGCGACTCATCGGAGGAGCCGAGGGAACCGGTGCCGCCGGGAACCTCCGGCATTCCCTCCAGGCCCGGAACCTCGGGCATGTCGGGAAGGTTCGGTGCGGCGGAGGCAGGGGTGAGCAGACCCCCGATCGTCATCGTGCTGGCGAGGAGTGCTGCGGCGGCGCGGCGCCTGATTCGAGAAGGGGATCGCATGTTTCGGATTATCGGCATTTGTCACGGGGCGCGAGCACGTTTTGGTGAAAAAATGGTATCCGCCGGTGAACGGCACGCCCGCGGGGGTGGTGAACCGGCGCGAATCGGTGCGGCAACACCGTTTGCCGGGTTGTTTCGGTGTTCCCGGAGGCAAACCGGGATATCGTATCGGCCGTGAACGAACACGATGAACGGGCCAAGACCGCAGCCGACCCCGAGCGAGGCGCCGCCGACGCCGACGCCGACGCCGACGCTGACGCCGTGGAAGCCGTGACCGAGGATCCTGCCGCGCACGCCGGGGAGCGCACGCGCCACGAGCCCGAGGTGGTCGAGCGCACGCTGTTCGACGGGTCGGTCACGCCGATGCAGCTGTACCGCCCGAAGGCTGCGCCGAAGGCGATCGTCGTGTTCTTCCCCGGCTTCGGCATGGGGGCCCGTTACTACTGGCCGATGGCGCAGGAACTGTGCGATCGCGGGTACGGGGTGCTCGTCTCCGAGCTGCACGGTCAGGGCGAGCAGACCGCCAAGCCCACGCGGCGCAATCAGTGGGGGTACAACGAGCTGGCCTCGAACGATTTCCCGGAGGCGGTGGCGACGGCGCGCGCCGAGTTCGAGACCTCCGGCGAGCGTCTGCCGGTCTACCTCATGTGCCATTCGATGGGCGGCCAGATCGGTTCGTTGTACCTGGCGCGCCCGGAGGCCGACGTCGACGGCATGATCACCGTCGGCTCCGGCACCCCGCACCACATTCGCTTCACCGGCGACGAGCGTCGGCGACTGCGGTTGGGCGGTCCGGTGATGTGGACGGTGTCGAGGCTGCTCGGCTATTGGCCGGCGGGTCCGTGGGATCTGGCGGGCTACGGGCGCCAGTCCGGCCGGCATGTCCGCGAGTGGGCGATGTTCGCCCGCAACGGTCGGCTGCGTCCGACGACGGCGGACATGGATTACGGGTGCGAGATGCCGAAGGTCACCACCCCCGTGCTCATGTTGACCTGCGACGGCGACCGGGATTGCACTCCGGAGTCGGCGATGGACCTGGCCTCGCGTCTGCCGAAGGCGGCCCGTTTCGAGTTCCTCGATCACCGCCTCGGCCACAACCGTTGGGCCCGCGAGCCGGAGGCCGTCGCCGACCGGTTCGAACGGTGGCTCGACGAGCTCGCCTCCGGGCAGCCCTGGCCTTGATGTCCGGGTGTTTTGCGTGACGACGGCTCGTCGTCAGCGCATCCGCCGTGCCGGGTCGCGCACGCCGGCGATGGCCGCGGCCCGGTCGAAGGACATGTGGGTGCCCGCCAGCCGTCCGTGCACCAGCACCGCCGTGACGGCGAAGGCGTCGTTGCCGCGGTCGAGGGGTTTGAGGCGGCGGATGGTTTCGGCCTGCGTCCGGTCCCGGTCCTCGAGCCGGTCGTCGCCGGGCGGATGACCTCCACCGCGTGCGCCATCGGGTCGTGGTCCGACATCGCCGAGATCGCGGTGCACGTCGACGGCGCCGATCATTCCGCCGCCTGCGGCACCGGCGGCCGCCAACGCCCACGGCCGCACGATGCGCACGCCGTCGTACTCGGGCAGCAGTTCGACGAGGACGTCGATGACCGACACCAGATCCTCGGCCGTCAACCCGGCCCCGGTGCCCCCGGGTATGCCGGTTGCCGAACTCATGTCGCCAACCGCCGCAGCACGGCCGCGTGGGATTCGACGGCCTCCGCCGTGAGCATGCGCACCTCGGAATCCCGCACCGCACGGGCCGCGGCCTCGACGATCGCGCGTTTGGCCGCCTCCTGCTTCGACGTGCCGCGCGTGCCGGCCAACAGGGTCAGGGCCCGATCCTCGGCTTCGCTGAGCCGCAATGTCATCGCCATGGCGCCAGAATAATCACGAAAGGGCGCCTATTGGTATCACGCTGATACCGGATATGGGCGGAAACGTCGTAAAGCACGCCCTTCACGGGCCGTTGCGGCCATCGGGGCGCGTAAGATGGGGGAGTAAAACCCTTGCACCCGCCACGCGCCGCCACCACCGGCGCGACACCCGCGCGGGACAACCCGGAGGTATGACGAGTGAGCGACGACAACGGAACCCTCTTCGGAGGCGGCGGTGGCGACGACGACCAGATCCGCCCCATCGACATCAACGACGAGATGCAGTCCAGCTACATCGACTACGCGATGTCCGTCATCGTGGGTCGAGCGCTGCCGGAAGTGCGCGACGGCCTCAAGCCCGTGCACCGCCGCATCCTGTACGCGATGTACGACAACGGCTACCGCCCCGAACGCGGCTACGTGAAGTCCGCCAAGCCCGTGTCGGACACCATGGGCAACTACCACCCGCACGGCGACTACCCCATCTACGACACCATGGTCCGCATGGCCCAGCCGTGGTCCATGCGCTATCCGCTCGTCGACGGCCAGGGCAACTTCGGCTCCCGCGGCGACGACGGCCCCGCCGCCATGCGATACACCGAGGCCCGCCTCACCCCGCTGGCCATGGAAATGGTCCGCGACATCCGCGAAAACACCGTCGACTTCCAGCCGAACTACGACGGCCGCACCACCGAACCGGTCATCCTGCCGTCCCGCGTGCCCCAGCTGCTGATGAACGGCTCCGGCGGCATCGCCGTCGGCATGGCCACCAACATCCCGCCTCACAACCTCCGGGAAGTCGCCGCCGCCATCAACTGGTGCCTCGACAACCCCGACGCCGACGACAAGACGGCCCTCGAAGCCGTCATGAGCCACATCAAGGGCCCCGACTTCCCGACCGCCGGCCAGATCGTCGGCGACAAGGGCATCACCGACGCCTACACCACCGGCCGCGGCTCGATCCGCATGCGCGGCGTCACCTCCATCGAGCAGGAGGGCAACCGCCAGTCGATCGTCATCACCGAGCTGCCCTACCAGGTCAACCCGGACCGACTCATCGCCAACATCGCCGAACAGGTCCGCGACGGTCGACTCGCCGGCATCGCCTCCATCGACGACGAATCCGACCTCAAGTGGGGCATGCGCATCGTCGTCAAGCTCAAGCGCGACGCCGTGCCGCGCGTCGTCCTGAACAACCTGTACAAGCACTCCCAGCTGCAGACCAGCTTCGGCGCCAACATGCTGTCCATCGTCGACGGCGTGCCGCGCACCCTGCGCATCGACCAGATGGTCCGCCTCTACGTGGACCACCAGATCGAGGTCATCGTCCGCCGCACCCAGTACCGCCTGGACGAAGCCGAGAAGAAGGCCCACATCCTCCGCGGCCTGGTCAAGGCGCTCGACATGCTCGACGAGGTCATCGCCCTGATCCGCCGGTCGGCCACCGTCGACACCGCCCGCACCGGCCTGATGGAACTGCTCGACATCGACGAGGTGCAGGCCGACGCCATCCTGGCTATGCAGCTGCGCCGCCTCGCGGCCCTCGAGCGCCAGAAGATCATCGACGAGCTCGCCGAACTCGAAGAGCGCATCGCCGACCTGAAGGACATCCTCGCCAGCCCCGACCGCCAGCGCGCCATCGTCCGCGACGAACTCGCCGAGGTCGTCGAGCGATTCGGCGACGACCGCCGCACCGAGATCATCGGCGCCGTCGGCGACGTCACCGAAGAAGACCTCATCGCCCGCGAAAACGTCGTGGTCACCATCACCTCGACCGGCTACGCCAAGCGCACCAAGGTCGACGCCTACAAGTCGCAGCGACGCGGCGGCAAGGGCGTGCGCGGCGCGGACCTGAAGCAGGACGACATCATCCGCCACTTCTTCGTCTGCTCCACGCACGACTGGATCCTGTTCTTCACCAACAAGGGCCGCGTCTACCGCCTCAAGGCCTACGAGCTGCCCGAGGCCACCCGCGCCGCCCGCGGCCAGCACGTGGCCAACCTGCTGGAATTCCAGCCGGGCGAGCGCATCGCCGAGGTGCTGCAGATCCAGACGTACCAGGACTCTCCGTACCTGGTGCTGGCCACCAGCGAGGGCAAGGTGAAGAAGTCGCGCCTGGAGGAGTACGACTCCGCCCGCAGCGCCGGCCTCATCGCCATCAACCTCAAGGAGGGCGACTCCCTCATCGGCGCCCGCCTGTGCTCCGCGGACGACGACCTGCTGCTGGTCTCCGAGCGCGGCCAGGCCATCCGCTTCACCGCCTCCGACGACGCGTTGCGCCCGATGGGCCGCGCCACCGCCGGCGTGCTGGGCATGCGGTTCAAGGGCGACGACAAGTTGCTGAGCATGGTCGTCGTGGAGGAGGGCCAGCACCTGCTGGTGGCCACCACCGGTGGTTACGGCAAGAAGACCCCGCTCGACGAGTACTCCGCGCAGGGCCGCGGCGGCCAGGGCGTGCTGACCCTGAAGTACGACCCGAAGCGCGGCCCGCTGATGGGCGCGCTGGTGGTGTCCAACGACGACGAGATTTTCGCCGTCACCTCCGCCGGCGACATCATCCGCACCCGCGTCAACGAGATCCGCGCGACGTCGCGTGCGACGAAGGGCGTGCGCCTGGTGAACCTGGCCGACGGCACCGAGTTGCTCGCCATCGACCGCAACGTCGAGGACGAGGGCGAGGAGACCGCCGTGAAGGTGTCCGAGACCGGCACCCTCGACAGCGTCGAGGCGCGCCCCGGCGGCGTTTCCGCGTCGGCTTCCGACGGCGGGTCCGACGAGGGCGGCGAGGAGTAGGCCATGGCCCATACGCAACTGTTGGTCCGGCGGATCAGTCCGTGGACCACGCTGCGGGTTTCGGCGGCGATCAGCGTCATCGGGTTCCTGGCCTGGATGGTCGCGGTTGCGGTGCTCTACCTCCTGTTCGAGGCGATGGGGTACCGCGATCGGTTCAACGATCTCCTCGGCGGGGATGCGGCCCTGGGCGTCGGCATGATCTTCGCGCTCGCCGCCGGCATCGGGGTGTTGTGGGCGGTGCTGGTGTCGGCGCTGGCCACGTTGGGTGCCGTGGTCTACAACGCGTGCTCGGATTTGGTCGGTGGCGTGACCATCACGCTCGACGACGTGGAGTAGCGCGTCGTTTGGCTTGACGACGGCCACGTGGTCGTCGTCAAGCCGCACCCGGGCAGGAGCGCCACCCGGCGATGTTCGGAGCAAGTGCCAAAAATGGTTATTGACCAGCCGATTTGGTTTCCTTCACGCGTCCGGGTTAAGTTATATCCCGGTTCAGGGGCCTATAGCTCAGGCGGTTAGAGCGCTTCGCTGATAACGAAGAGGTCGGAGGTTCAAGTCCTCCTAGGCCCACCACGAACGGGCCCCGCGCCGACGAAGTCGAAAGCTCGTCGACGCGGGGTTTCCCGTTTCCGTGAACCCGGGGCATTAGCTCAATTGGTAGAGCACCTGCTTTGCAAGCAGGAGGTCAGGAGTTCGATTCTCCTATGCTCCACGTTCAAGGCCCCCGTCAGTCCGCTGGCGGGGGCTTTTGCCGTTCCACGATCCCGGACCGTTCGCAGTTCCCGCCCGCTATCTTGGCTGCTCGTAGTTTCCGCCCGCTATCTTGGCCGTTCGTAGTCCTCGGCGGTCGGGGAACATGCGAAAGCGGCGCCCTCCCGGGTGATTCGGGAGGGCGCCGCTTCGTCTTCAGTGGCCGGTGGCCGGTGGCGATGACCGGTCCGATGCGGTCCGATGCCGGTGCCGGCGGCTACTTCTTGGCGTTGCCCGGCTTCGGGGCCTTCGCGCCACCCGGCTTCGGGGCGGTGGTCTTCGGCGCCTTGACCTCGGACTGGACCTTCACCTCGGTCGGGGCCACGTCACCGTCGACGTCACCCTCCTCGGCGATCTCGGCCTTGGACTCCTCGGCCTTGTCCGCGGCGGTCTCGGCGGGCTTGTCGGCGGCGTCCTTGACCTCCTCGACCTTCTTGTCGGCCGCGTCCTTGGCGTCGGCGGCCTTCTTCTCGACGGTCTCCTTGGCCTCGGTGGCCTTCTCCGCGGCAACGTCCTTGGCCTCGCCGGCCTTCGCAGCGACGGTGTCCTTGACCTCGGCGGCCTTCTGCTTCACCGGGGCCGGGTCGACCGGCAGCTTGTCGTCGGACTTCAGCTTCCAGATGATCGCGGCGACGACCGCGGCGACCACGGCGAAGACGATCGAGCCGGTGGCGACGCGGCCGGCCTTGGCGCGACGCGCCTCCTTGCCGGACAGCTTGTCGGCGGTCTGCTGGACCTTCTTCTCCAGGTCCTTGCGGGTCGACTTGGCGCGCTTGGCGGCGTCCTTGCGGGCCTTCTTGGCCTCGCGGCGGGCCTTGCAGCGCTTCTTCTCGGCGTTCTTCTGCAGCTTGGCCGCCTTCTTGGCGGTCTTCTTGCGGTTCTTCTCGCCGGCCTTCTTCAGGTCGGCGACGCCCTCGGAGGCACGGTCGCGCAGGGACTCGGCCTCGGAGGTCACGTCGTCGCCGAAGGTCTGGAGCTTGTCCAGGGCGTCATCGGCCAGCGACGAGGCCTTCTCCACGGCCTCCTTGTTGCGCTTCTCGGCGACGGCCTTGGCCTCCTGCATGGTGTCGTACAGTTCGGCGGCCTTCTTGTCGCGGTAGTCGGCGTAAGCGTCGTACGCGGACTTGGCGCCCTTGAGAGCCAGCGAAACGGTGCTGGGGTACATGGTGTGGTTCTCTCCTCGTCGGTGGGGATAATCTCCGTGCCCGTGCGCCCAATGCGGGCGACCGTTGGCACGGCGTTCACCTTCCAGCGTATTCATTTCCGCCCGCTCCCGTGGGCGGGTCGGCGGATGTTCCCGGGATCGTGACCGCACCGTGGTCTTGTGATGCAGCCGACGCGCTGCGGCCGGCAAGAATGAGCACGCCGCAGGCGGGCCACCGGGAGCACGCTGCCGGGGGCTTCGTTGTTGCGGCCGCGCGGTCGCCGGTATCCTCGGCCAGGTGACTATGAAGACCGCCACCGCAACCGTCCACACCAACCACGGTGACATCACCATCGACCTGTTCGGCAATCACGCGCCGGTCACCGTCGACAACTTCATCGGCCTGGCCGAGGGCACGAAGGAGTACTCCGGCCAGAACGCCTCCGGCACCGAGTCCGGCCCGTTCTACGACGAGGCCATCTTCCACCGCATCATCGCCGGTTTCATGATCCAGGGCGGCGACCCGCTGGGCACCGGCACCGGCGGCCCGGGCTACAACTTCGACGACGAGATCCACCCGGAGCTCCAGTTCGATCGCCCGTACCTGCTGGCCATGGCCAATGCCGGCAAGCGCGGCGGCCGCGGCACCAACGGTTCCCAGTTCTTCATCACCGTCGTTCCGACCCCGCACCTCAACGGCAACCACACCATCTTCGGCGAGGTCGCCGACGAGGAGTCCCGCAAGGTCGTCGACGAGATCGCGCGCGTCGCCACCGACCACTGGGATCGCCCGCTGGAGCCGGTCGTCATCACCGGCATCGACATCGCCAAGTAAGCTCCGCGCCCCGCGAGGGGCATCTTCCCGGCAGTAGGCGCCGGCGGACATCGTTCCGCCGGCGCTTTTTCATGCCCTTTTCCGGTCCCGTTTCACGGTCCCTCCCGGGCAGTGGCCATGTCGTCCCCGCTTTCATGGCGTGCGATTCGCCGCCATGGGTCCCCGTGAGGCGGCCAACCCTCACGTGAACCCTCAATGTGTACTTAAGGGGGGTCGGGGGTGGGCGGGGTGATCCACATATCCACAGGGCTGTGGATGGATTCCCCGCCCGTTCATCCACCGATCCACCACCGATTCCGGGGCTTTACGACGCCTACGTGGACGTGAACCGCCGGTACACAAACCTCCACAGGGGTGTCCACACTTGTGGATAATTCCACTGTTGTAATTTACGAAAAGCCGTGCGAACCCTCCGAAAATCGGGTGAACATGGGGTCGCGGCGAGACCCTGCAGGGTATGTGGCGTTATTGTGCACAGAGTTATCCACAGCCTGTGGAGGATGTGGACAGTTGTTTCGGCTCATCCGCGGGTCCCGTTACGGATGCGGCCATGAAAACCATCCACAGCTTTCCACAGCCGGCGATCCACATTCATCCACAAATTACACCGTTGATACACACCTTTCCGTGGATGAATTCCGCAGCAGCCCCCGACCCCTGGAACGGAGAATTCTGCGATACGATGCCCGAACCGGGGGTAGATCGCCGTCGTAAAGCGCCCCCGAACTCGCGCATGAAAAAGCCCCGCGCACGAAGCGCGGGGCATTGGCCCAACGGAGGCCCCACCGGGCCCGCCGGGGTCAGCGGGAAGGCGTCAGCGCCAACCCATGGTCATCAACAGACCGAGGACGAACATGCCGAAACCGATGACGTAATTCCAGGCGTTGAGTTCAACCATGAACGGAATCGACGGGCCGGCGATGTAATTGACCACCAGCCACAGCAGCCCGATCACCATCAGGCCGAACATGATCACCTTGTACCAGGTGGGGGTCTGGGTGGTGTTGATCTTCACCGGGGTGCGGCTGACCCCGGAGCCCCCGGTCGGCGCGTTGGTCGTGCGATTCACCTTTGCCTTGGGCATCGGATCCCCATTCCATCTCGTTGATCGTGCTCGGTTGATCGTGCTCGGTCGGTCGTGCGCGGTCGGTCGTGCGCAGTCGGTCACGCCCAACCGGTCGTGTGCGGACGGCCCCGGAATGCGGGTACCGGCGCGGTGGCCCGGCAACGGCGCCCGACCATCATCGGCGCCCAATCTACCAGTATGATTCTGGCTCATGCGCATCCTCGTCGTCGACAACTATGACAGCTTCGTCTTCAATCTGGTCCAGTACCTCGGCCAGCTCGGCGAGACGACGACCGTGTGGCGCAACGACGACGACCGCCTCGCCGACCCGGCCGCCGTGGCCCGCGAGTTCGACGCCGTGCTGCTGTCGCCTGGGCCCGGCACCCCCGCCGATGCCGGCCGCACCCCCGACATGGTCCGCGCCTGCGCCGACGCCCGCACCCCGCTGCTCGGCGTGTGCTTGGGCCACCAGGCCATCGGCGAAGTGTTCGGCGCCGACGTCGTCCGCGCCGACGAGCTGCTCCACGGCAAAACCTCGCCCGTCTCCCACGACGGCACCGGCGTGCTGCGCGGCCTGTCCAACCCGTTCATCGCCACGCGTTATCACTCGCTGACCGTCGACGAGTCGACGCTTCCCGACGAGCTCGTCGCCACCGCCCACACCCCCTCCGGCATGCTCATGGCGATGCGGCACCGCGACCTGCCCATCCACGGCGTGCAGTTCCACCCCGAATCCGTGCTCACCCAGTACGGCCACCGGATGCTGGCCAACTGGCTCACCGACGCCGGCGGCAACTACTCCGAGACCCTGCTGACCGCGCTCGAGGACGAGCAGGCCGGTTACCAGCGGGCCTTCGACGACGTCGTCTCCGGCTGACCGGCCGTCGCGGTCACCTGCCGGGGCGGGCGCCGAACGGAACGGGAAGGTCGATGCCGCGGTCGTCCTCGGGCGGATTGCTCACGCCCAGGATGAACACCTCGAGGTCGACGTCGCCGTCCTTGTTCACCACGGCGTCGCGGCCGGGTCGCTGCGACTGGACTCGGTCCACGCGCGTCGGGTCGAGCGTGGTCACCTCGCGTCGGTGGATCGTGCCGGTGAAGCCCGCGTCGCGCAGGGCACGCTCGGCCTCCTCGAACGTGCGGCCCTCGACGTTGGGCATGTGCATCTGGTTGCCGCGGGAGACGACGATCTCCACGGTCGAACCCGCGGGCAGGCGCTCGCCGGCCTGCGGAACCTCCAGAACGCGGCCCTCCGGCTCCGGCGAGTCGACCTCGGTGACGCGCAGGACGAAGTCGGCGGACTCCAGCGTCGCGCGGGCGGCCTCGAGGTTCTGGCCGGTCACGTCGGGCACGGTGCGGGTGGCGGGGCCGGACGACACCGTCAGGTTCACGCGGGTGCCCTTCGACACCTGCGCGCCCGCCGACGGCGACTGGTCGATGATGTGGCCGCGTTCGATGTCGGGCGACGCCTCTTCACGCAGCACCGGGTCGACCTGCAGGCCGGCTTCCTCGAGCAGGCGGCGGGCCTCCTCGGCGGGCTTGTCGCGAACGTCGGGGACGTCCGTGATTTCGCGGCCGGAGGACACCTTCAGCACCACCGTCGAACCTTTCGGCACGCCCGAACCGAATGCCGGGTCGGTGCCGATGACGAAATTGCGGGCGATGTCGGGGTGCGGTTCGTCGCGGCGGTCGACCACGAAACCGGCGTCCTCGAGCATCGCCTGCGCCTGGTCGGCGGGCATGCCCTCGACCTGCGGGATGGCGACGGATTCGGACTGGCCGGAGTCGGTGAACAGGTTGTAGGACACCACGCCCACGCCGCCGAGCAGCAGCGCGGCGATGGCCAGCCACGCGACGACGGCGAGCTTTCCGCCCTTCTTCTTTTCCTCCCCGCGTTCGCGGGGGGCGGGCTCGTCCGCTTGACGACGGGCCGGCGCCGAATCGGAACGGCGTGCGGCGCCGCCTGCGGCCGCAGCGCCTCCGGCCGCGGCACCCGCCGCAGCGGCGGAAGCCCGGCGGGGTCGCTGCTCCGGAGCATCATCGTCGGCTCCGCGGACGTGGTGCACCGCGGCCAACGGAACCTCGCCGCGGCTGATGCGGCGCAGCTCCTCGGCGAAATCGGCCGCGGTGTCGTACCGCTCGGCCGGGTCCTTGGCCATCGCGGTGAGCAAAACGGCGTCCAGGGCGGTGCCCTCTTCGTCGGAAAGCCCCTCCACCAGGGTCGACGGCAACGGGGGATCGTCCTGCACGTGCTGGTAGGCCACCGACAGCGGGGTTTCGCCGGTGAACGGCGGCTGCCCGGTCAGCGCCTCGAACAGCACGCAACCGACGCTGTAAACGTCCGAGCGGGCGTCGGCCGGCTTGCCGCGCGCCTGCTCCGGCGACAGGTACTGCGCCGTGCCGATCACCGCCGCGGTCTGCGTCATCGACGTCGAATCACCCAGCGCGCGGGCGATGCCGAAGTCCATGACCTTCACCGCGCCGGTGTTGGTCAGCATGATGTTCGCCGGCTTGACGTCGCGGTGGATGATGCCCTGCTTGTGAGAGAAATCCAGCGCATCGCAGACGTACGCCAGAATCGACGCCGCACGCGCAGGGTCCATCGGGCCCTCGCGGCGCACGATGTCGCGCAGAGTCTCGCCCTGCACCAACTCCATGACGATGTACGGCACCGTGCCCATCGGACCCTCGGTCTCGCCGGTGTCGAACACCGCAACGATGACCGGGTGGTTGAGGAACGCGGCGTTCTTCGCCTCCCGGCGGAACCGTTCGAGGAAGCTTTCGTCGCGGGCGAGATCGGCTCGCATCATCTTCACCGCGACTTCGCGGCCGAGCAGCGTGTCGTTGGCCGCGTAGACGTCGGACATGCCGCCGACGCCGATGAGACCGCCGAGGCGGTAACGGCCGGAGAGGAGTTCGTCGCCGGTGGTCATCGGTGACTCCCTTCGATCGGTTGCTGCAGTGCCATCGCACATGAGTTGAAAATCATCGTGATCCGCCCATCATCCCGTCAAACCCGGGCGAAGCGGAATCCCCGGCAGACGGGGAGCGCCGTTGAGGTCGGAATCGCCGTCGCCGACGCCTGCACCGCCGCCACCGGTGCCCGAGTCGTTGCCCGCGCCGCCGTTCGAATCGCCGCCGCCGAGACCCGGGAGGTCGCCGAGATCGGGAAGCTCCGGAACGTCGGGAATCTCCGGCGAAATCGTCTCGTTCGTCGTGGGCGGCTGCGACGTGCGCGTCTCGGTCGGTTCGTCCTCGGTGGTGCCCGTCGGGGTCGTCCACTCCTCCGTCGCAGTCTCCGTGGTCGTCTCCGTGCTCGTTTCGGTCTCGCCCGTGCCGCGCTCGGACAGTTGGCCCATCAGAATCCACACCGCACCGGCCAGCACCGCGAGCAGCAGAATCAGCGTCAGCCACAGGCCGGCGTTGCTCTTCTTGCGCTGCGGCGGACGCTGCGGGCGCTGCGCCGGTCGAGGGGAACGCGGGGCCGGACCGGTTGTGGGGCGGGAGGCGGTGTGCCCCGATGCGCCCGTCGCCCCGACCGCACGGGTCTCCGGCGGTCGGCGCAGACCCGGCTCGGTGAGGGCACCGAGCTCACTCGTCGCCGGATGCGCCGCATCGGACTGGCGGTGCACCCGCGGCTGCACCCCGGCCGGCTGCGGCGGACGGTGACCCTGCCGCACCCGAGCCACCGCCTGCGCCAACTCGCGGCCGTCGGCGTAGCGGCGCGCCGGATCCTTGCGCAGCATGATGCCGATGAGCTCGCGGACGTGGGGATGCACCGACGACGGCAGCGGCGGCGGTGGCTCGTTGATGTGCGCGACGGCCACGGCGACGGTGGTGTCGCCCAGGAACGGACGACGACCCGCGACCATCTCGTACGCCACGCACCCCAGCGAATAAACGTCGGTCGCCGGAGTGACCCGCTTGCCCTGGGCCTGCTCCGGCGACACGTACTGGGCGGTGCCCACCACCATGCCGGTGCGCGTCAGGGGCACGGCCTCCGCCGCTTTCGCGATGCCGAAGTCGGTGATCTTCACGGTGCCCTCCGGGGTCACCAGAAGATTGCCCGGCTTGATGTCCCGGTGAATGAGGCTGCCGGCGTGAATCGCCGACAGGCCATGCGCCGTCTGTTCGATGACGTCCAGCGCAAGATGCTCGGGCAGCGTGCGGCGACGACGCAGAACGTCGGCAAGCGACTCGCCCCGGATGTACTCCATGACGATGTAGCAGGGGCCGTCGGCCCCGCGGCCCGGTTCCTCGTGGGAATAGATGGCCACGACGTTCGGGCTGTCGACGCTGCGCGCCGCCGACGCCTCATTGCGGAACCGCTGGCGGAACTCGTCGTCGTCGCCCAACTCGCGGTTGAGGATCTTGATGGCCACCTGCCGCCCGCCGGCCGACACGTCGTCGGCGAGCCAGACCGTGGACATGCCGCCGCGGCCCAACACCGTGCGGACCCGATACCGGGAAGAACCGAGCATCTCCTGCACGGCGGCCGCCTCGGAATCGAGGGGACCGCCGGCCGAAGAATGTCCGCCGTTGGGAGTGGTGCCGGAACTCATGCTCAACGCACCGCCCTCTCCACGGCCGCGATGATCTCCCGGCCGACCGGAGCCGCGACGGAACCGCCCGTCGCCCCCTGGCCCTGGCCGCCGCCGGACTCGACGACCACGGCGACCGCCACGTCCGAATCCGGGGCGAAGGCGATGTACCACACGTGCGGCGCCAACACGCCGCGCTCCGAGCCATGCTCCGCGGTGCCCGTCTTCGAGGCGATGGCCGACCCGTTGCCGCCGGAGTTGTTCTCCGACCCGCGCATCAGATCCGTCAGAATCGCCGCGGTGTCGGGGTGGATGGCCTCGTTGACCTCCTTGGGCTCGATGGTCTTCAGCGGCGACAGGTCCTGGCCCTGGATCGACTTCACCAGGTGCGGCTCCATGCGCTTGCCGCCGTTGGCGATGGTCGCCGCGATGATCGCGTTCTGCAGCGGCGTGAAGGACACGTCGCGCTGGCCGATGGCCGTCTGGCCCAGGGCCGCATCATCCGGGATCTCGCCGATGGTCGACGACTCCTGGGGGACGCCCAACCCGTCGAACTCCTCGCCGACGCCCATGCGGTCGGCGACGTCGCGCAGCGAATCCGCGCCGTTGTCGATCGCCAGCTCCGCGAACGCCGTGTTGCAGGAGCGGGCGAACGCCGTCCGCAGCGTGGTGGTGCCGCCGCACGACTGGCCGCCGTAATTCTCCAGCGTCGTGTTCGTGCCCGGCAGCGTGATCTCCGAGGCGCCGGTGACCGTGGTCTCCGGGCTCGCGCCGTTTTCAACGGCCGCGATGGTGGTCAGCACCTTGAACGTCGAACCCGGCGGCAGCGGACGCTGCGTCGCGTGGTTGAGCAGCGGGGCGTCCTCGTCGGCGTTGAGGCGGGCCCACGCGTCGGCGTCGTTGGCCGCGATGTCGTTCGGGTCGTACGACGGAGTCGACGCCATGGCCAGGATCTCGCCCGTCGACGGGCGGATGGCCACCGCCGACCCGACGTAGCCGTTGTCGGCCAACGCGCGGTACGCGGTTTCCTGCGCCTCCGGCAGCAGCGTCAGCTCCAGGTTCGCGCCTCCGCTCGCGCGGCCGGTGATGGTGTCGATGGCACGCGACGCGAACAGCGACGGGTCGGAACCGTTGAGGATGTCGTTTTGCGAACGCTCCAGGCCGGTCGACCCGTAGATGTCGGACAGGTAACCCTCGACCGGGGCGTACGCCTCCGGGTTGGCCTCGTAGCGGCGGGAGTAGAAGCCGTCGTCGCCCAGTTCCGAGCGGGCGAGGATCTCGCCGCCCGCGCTGATTTGACCGCGATGGCGGGACTTCTCCTCCAGGAACTGACGGGAGTTGCGGGGGTTTTCGGCGTACTGCTCCGTGCGGAACGCCTGCACCCACGTGAGGTTGGCCAGCAGCAGCACGATGAGCACCATCGTGAAGAGCATGACCTGGCGGATCGACTTGTTCATCGCGCCCCCACCTCCGCGGCCGGCTCCGGCGTCGGGGCGAAGGCGCCCCACGGGCGGCGGGCCGAGTCCGAGATGCGCAGCACGATGGCCAGCAGGATGTAGTTGGCCAGCAGCGACGAACCACCCGCCGACATGAACGGGGTGGTCAAGCCGGTCAGCGGCATCATCTTGGAAATGCCGGCGACGACGACGAACACCTGGATGGCGAGGGTCAGCGACAGACCGGAGGCCAGCAACTTGCCGAAGGAATCGCGCACCTGCATCGCCGCGTTCATGCCGCGGGCGACGAGGATGGCGAACAGCAGGATGATGGCGGACAGGCCGACGAAGCCGAGCTCTTCGCCGAAGGCGGCGAGGATGAAGTCGGAGTGGGCGACCGGCACCTTCTCGGGGTAGCCGTTGCCCAGGCCGGTGCCGGTGACGCCGCCCCAGCTCATGCCGAACAGCGCCTCCGACAGCTGGTAGCCGCCGGTGTCGTAGTGGGCGATGGGGTCGATGAAGTGATTCACGCGATCCTGGATCTTCGTCGACACCTGGTACACGCCGAAGCCGCCGATGGCGACGAGGATCAGGCCGATGACCAACCAGGATCCGCGCGCGGTGGCGATGTACAGCATGCCCAGCACCGTGCCGAACAGCAGCAGCGCGGGACCGAAGTCGTTCTGCAGCGCCATGATCACCAGGGCGATGCCCCAGACGACGAGGATCGGGCCGAGGTCGCGCAGGCGAGGGAAATCGAGCCCGAGGACGCGCTTGCCGGCGACGTTGAACAGCGAGCGCTTGTTCACCAGCAGCTGCGCGAAGAAGATCAGCAGCAGCACCTTGGCGAACTCGCCGGGCTGCACGGAAAACGGGCCGATGGAGATCCAGATGCGGGCGTCGGAGTTGATCGACGACGGCCACACCAGCGGCAGGGCCAGGAGGATCAGGCCGCAGAGCCCGAGGATGTAGGAGTACCGCGACAGCGACCGGTGGTCGCGCAGCAGCACCATGACGGCGACGAACATGCCGACGCCGAGCACCGTCCACATGACCTGGTTGCGCACCAGGCCGGTGCCGTTGGCCATGTCGAGACGGTGGATCATCACCAGGCCCAGGCCGTTGAGCGCCGCGACGACGGGCAGCATCACCTGGTCGGACCAGGGCGCGAAAATGCGCAGCACCACGTGCGCGACGCCGAAGACGAGGACGAAGCCGCCGACGATCCAGAGCATTTCGACGGTGGCGGTGTTGCCTTGGCCGAGCTCGGTGGATACCAGCGCCAGCAGGGTCACCGCACCGGCGAGAAGAAGCATCATCAGCTCACGGCTGCGCCCCGGGCGGGCGGGGGATTCGGTTCGGGAATCGGTCATCGCTGCACCTCCCGGCAGTTGACGCCCGGTTCGGAGCCGGTGCCCGGATCTTCCCCGTCGGCGCCGTCGGCGTTGTCGGCGTTGTCGCCCTCCGGCGCCTCGGCGCCGGGCGCGCCGGGCGTGGTGGTCCCGTCCGCCGGGTCGGCCTCGTCGCCGGGAGCGACGGTCAGGCAGACCGGCAGCGCCTGTTCGGCGAGGCGGCCGACCTGGCCGCGGATCTCGTCATAGGAGTCGGCCGGCAAACCGTCGAGCTGCGACCGTGCGGACGGGGAGAGGTCCTCGGGCGTCATCAGGTGGCAGTCGAGGTCGCCGCGGTCCGATTCGGGGTCGGGCAGCGTCACGGCGTTGTCGTCGGACAGGCAGATGTACTGGTGGTGGGAATGCAGGGAGAAGCCGAGCACGCTGCCCGGGACGCCGTGCATCACCTGGATCACCCCGTCTTCGACGGCGAGGTGGTACATCGAATTGTTCTTGCGCCACCCCCACAGGCCCACGGCGGCGGACGCCACCAGGGCTAGAACGACGAACGTCGCCACCAGCCAGCGGCCGCGCTGCTTCGGCGGGTCATCGACCGGGTCGGTGGTCACGGCGCGTTCCTGTTCGGCGGGCGGGCGCATCGCGGCGGCTCGCCCCGCCGAGGTGTTGGGCCGCGGCGCCTCGGAGTCGATCGCACCCAGGGCCCCGGCCAGCGCCGGCTCGTTCGGGGTGTCGGCGGAGGCGGCGACGACGTCGGCGATGACGATGGTGACGTTGTCCGGGCCACCCGACCGCAGGGCCAGCTCGATGAGCCGGTTGGCGGCCTCCTTCGGCGTGCCCTCGGCCAGCGCCTCCGCGATGGTTTCGCGGGAGACGGGGTCCGACAGGCCATCGGAGCACAGCAGGTACCGGTCGCCGCGGCGCACCTCGCGGTACTTCAGGGTCGGCTCCACCGGACGGCCCGTCAGCGCCTTGAGGATCAGCGACCGCTGCGGGTGCATCGACGCTTCCTCGGCGGTCAGCGACCCCTCGTCGACGAGCGACTGGACGTAGGTGTCGTCGCGTGTGATCTGGGTCAGTTCACCGTCGCGCAGGAGGTACCCGCGGGAATCGCCCACGTGGCACAGTCCCACGCGTTCGCCGTCGAAAAGCAAGGCGGTCAGCGTGGTGCCCATGCCCTCGGTCGCCGGGTTGGCGTCGATCTCCTCCGCGATGGAGGAGTTGCCCTCTGCGCACGCCAGCGCGAGGGCATCGAGCAGGTCGGCGTCGGGCTGGTCGGCGTCGAGCTTGGACACCTGGGCGATCATCAGCTGCGAGGCGACCTCGCCGGCGGCGTGTCCGCCCATGCCGTCGGCCAACGCCAGCAGGCGGGGGCCCGCGTAGGCCGAGTCCTCGTTGTTCTGCCGGACCAGACCGCGGTCGGAAATGGCGACGTAATCGAGCGAATAATTCACGGCTGCAACCTCAAAGTCGTTCGGCCGATGCGGATCTCCATCCCGGGCTGGAGCTTTTCGGGCTGTTCCACGCGCTGGCCGTTGAGGAACGTGCCGTTGCGGGAATCCAGGTCCTCGAGGTACCAATCTCCGTCGCGGGGGATGAGGCGCGCGTGGTGCGACGAGGCGTAATCATCGTTGAGGACGAAGGCGGAGTCATCGGCGCGGCCGATGGTGATTTCCCGCTGGTTGGCCAGGTTCATGCGCGAACCGGCCAGCGGGCCGGCGGTCACCAGCAGCTGGTGGGGCGTCTGGGAGCGGTGGAACGGCCGGCTGCGCATCGGCGGCGCGGCGGCGCGCACCGGTCGCAGGCCCGACGCGGCGTTGGCGTCGGCGCGCAGGGCGCGCAGGGTCATCCAGATGAAGAACCACAGCACGACCAGCACGGCGATGCGGGACAGTAGGAAGACGATCGCCTCCACGTACTTACCTCCTTGTCGCGGCGCCTGTTCGGCGCCGGTTTCCCGGCCGGTGGGTGGATGCCCTCCCGGTGTCCGGGCCGGTGGGCCCGGTTAACGGATACGGACTTCGATGACGGAATGGCCCATCGAGATCACGTCGCCGTCGGCGAGCAGCCAGTTGTCGATCGGTGAATCGTTGACCATCGTGCCATTGGTCGAGTGCAGGTCCACCAGGACGGCGTCGCGGCCGTCCCAGGTGATCTCCGCGTGCTGCCGGGATACGCCGGTGTCGGGCAGGCGGAAGTCGGAGATGGTGCCGCGGCCGATGATGTTCGATCCGGGCTTGACCTCGAAGGTGCGGTTGGATCCGTCCTGCAGCAGCAGGGTCACGGTGAGCTGCTCCTGTTCCGGCGAGGCGGGACCCGGCGGGACCTGGACGGGTTGGTCGTAGGGGGAGTGGGCGTTGCTTTGCGACGCCCCGACGTCGGCACGGGAGTCGGCCGCACGGTCGTCGGCGTAGTCCCGGTCGGCGTATCCGGAGTCGCGGTAATCGTCGGGGGCACCGGGGTTTCCGTACATGCCCGGCTGGCCGGAATCGACCTGCCCGGAGCCGAACTTCCCGGGTGCGGGCCGAGCGTCGTCGTCGGGGGCGCGGTAGCGGGATTCGGTTTCGCCCGCGGCGCCTGCGGCGGCGGCTCCGCCCACGGCACCGGCGGCCCCTGCGGCACCCGCGGCTCCCGACGCACCGGCGTCGAATCCGCCGCCGAACCGGTGTTCACCGTCCTCGTTGCCGTATTCGCCACCGCCGAACCGGTTCGACGGTTCCTGCGGCGCGGAGGGCGAAGAGGTGGTGCGGGGGTCGTCGTCACGCGAAGAAGGCACTGCATCCGGCGTGACCGGCTGTCCGTCGCCGCCGATGAAGCCGGACTCGTCGCGGTAGCCCTCCGTGAACTGGCTGGCCGTCTTCAACTGGCCCGTGTGCAGCGAATCGACCTGCTGCACGCGCACCGTCACCGAGCCGGACATCGCCCACCCGTTGTTGCGGCAGTACCGGGCCATCCGGTCGGCCAACTCCGACGGCAGGTCGGGGCCGCCCGCCGACAGGTTGGCGAAATCCTTCGCGCTGACGCCGATGCGGAAGTCGTTCGGAGCCAGATAACGGCCGTCGGCGTCCTGCATCAGGAAATCCTCGATCTCCTGCTTCAGGCACTCCTCCAGCTCATTGGGCACGACCTTGCCGCCGAAAACGCGGGCGAAGCTGTTGTCCAGCCCGCGCTGCAGCGAGCTGTCGAGCTTCCTGATGCGTCCCAGAAAATCCATCTGCGGGTCGTTTCGCCTTCCCCCGGCCAGCCGGGGGCGGGCGCGGGCTATCGGGTGCGGACGCCGCCGGCCGTGACCGCCGTGACGGTTGCGACCGCGACGCCCGCGCGTGCGTATGTGCGAGCACCAGTATAGGGGCGGGGCAGCCCGAGAGAACGGTCGTTTGCTACCACTCGACCTGGGTCGGATGGGGATGCGGGGGCTGCTCACGTGCTTTTTCGGCGTGGGCGGGGCACGCTTCCGGGGGTTGGCGCGCGGCGGATTCGGGTGGGTGCGGGCGTGCTTCACGACGTGACGGTCGTATCGGTTCAGTGGCCCGAAAACAGCGTTTGGCCTGCGGGTTTGGTGTCGGTGGGAGTGCTGGTGTTATTGTATTCCTCGTTGCCACGGGCGAGTGGCGGAATGGCAGACGCGCTGGCTTCAGGTGCCAGTGTCCTTCGGGACGTGGGGGTTCAAGTCCCCCTTCGCCCACCACGGGAAAACCCCGGATTCGAAAGAATCCGGGGTTTTTCGCCGTTTCGGGGCGTTCTTGGGTTCTAGCGGTCGTGGCGGGAAACCGCCGCCGTGCGCCCCAGCGCCCGGGTGAACAGCACGCCGTAGCCGAGGGTGATCGCGGCCATCCCGAGCCCGACCAGCGCGTGGACGATGTCGGCGGGGCGGTCGCCGTTGATCATCAGCATGCCGATGGCGCCGACGGTCATGCCGAGCACGGCCATGACCACGTGCACTCCGCCGCGGGTGGCGGGGCTGAGCTGGAAGACGAGGAAATGCGCGCCGACGATGAGCGCGATAGTGGGCTGGATCAGATCCGGGTTCGCGGAGCCCAGCCAGCGCATGGCGGCGAAGATCGCGATGACTTCCACGATGATGGCCGCCACCGTGATCCGCGATGCCCCACGCTGCTTTGGGCGGCGTTGTGCGTCGTCAAGCACTGCTTCTTCCTTGCTTTGCGACGACCCGCCCCGCCCGCGGCGGCCCCGCAGGAGGGAGACGACGGCGACAACCGCAGCGGCGAGGGCGAAGGCGATGCCGGCGATGCTCAGCACCGGATTGGGCGATGGCCAGGCCCAACTCGACCACAGCACCGTGAAGACGGCCATGATGAGCGTGCCGATGCGAAGCATTCGCATGCCAACACTTTAGGGGAAACGACGTTCAGTGTCGTTGGTGCCATCGTCGGTGCCGTCGCCGGGGCCGACCAGGCGGGCGGCGTCCATGACACCGATTAAACACTGGTCATCGCGGTGAGGCGCCGATGTTGTACGGGGTGCGGTCCGGGCTAGTCTCGGAAGGGAACGCCGCCGGAACGAGAGGGCGGCGCAGGAGTGATCGCGGTGAAGAACCGGTCGTGAGAAGGGAAGTGCGGTGAAGGGCAAGCGCGGCGACGTCGGCAAGCGCTTCATTCCGACGTACGACCGGATGACGCGCAAGGCGACCTCGACGGTCATCGACACGTATTCGTCGTCGTTTTCCCTGGCCACCCGACTGCTGGGCAAGCGCGAACGGCAGGACATCCGCAACTTGTACGCCATGGTGCGCATCGCCGACGAGATCGTCGACGGCACTGCGGCGGAAGCCGGTTGCACCGACGAGCAGGTTCGCGAGCTGCTCGACCACTACGAGGAGATGGTGCTCGGCGCGCCCGCCATGCCGTTCCACCCCGATCCGGTGCTCCACGCCTACGCGGACACGGTGCGGCGCTGCGGCATCGAAGACGAGCACGTCCGCGCCTTCTTCCGATCGATGCGCCGCGATCTGACCGAGACGACGTACGACCACGACGCGCTCGACGAATACGTCTACGGGTCCGCCGAGGTCATCGGTCTGATGTGTCTGTCCATTTTCCTCGCCGACCACCCCGTCGACGACGCCGACCGGGAAACGATGGTCGCCGGGGCCCGCAGTCTCGGGGCGGCGTTCCAGAAGATCAACTTCCTCCGCGACCTCGCCGAGGACACCGGAGAGCTGGGCCGGACGTACTTCGACGAGCTCGACGGCCATGCGCTCACGGAGCCGATCAAGAACAAGCTCCTCGACGACATCGACGCCAACGTCGCCGACGCGCGCGTGGCCATCCCGTTGCTGCCGGGCGCCGCGCGTGGTGCGGTGCTGGCGGCGACGAACCTGTTCACAGAGTTGTCGAAGAAGCTTCGCGAGACCCCGGCGGAGCGGATCGCCGTCACCCGCATCCGCGTCGGTTCCCCGAAGAAGGCGTTGATCGCCGGGCGTGCGGCCGTCACCGCCGCGCGGACGGGCCGCGCCGGATTCTGACGGCGGCTCAGTCGATTTCGTCGCGCAGCCATGCCGCGAGCACCAGGGCGTGGTTGTGGTCGCGGTCCTTCGCCGCGTACGCCAGGTACAGGGGCTTTGCGACGGTCGCATCCGCCGCGGCGGCCAGGAGCTCCGCGAGTTCATCGTCGTCGGAGTCATCGTCGTCGGAGGAACGGTCGCCGGCGTCGGAATCCGGGCGATTGATCGCGGCCGTCCGTTCATCGAGCTCATGGCGGTAGCGGTCGGCGAACTCGTCGAACCGGTCCGGATCATGGCCGAACCATTTTCGCAGGTCGGGGGAGGGGGCGACCTCCTTGAACCAGTCGTCCAGGTCAACCGAGTCCTTGGCCACTCCGCGCGGCCACAGGCGGTCGACGAGGATCGTCCGGCCATCTCCGGCGGTCACGTCACCGGATCGCAGATCGTGGATCTTGACCACCCGGATCGGGCCGTCGCCGGTCGTGTCGCCGGAGTCCCCCGCAGGCTTCGCGTTCGTCGAATCTGACATGACACGACCCTATGCGAGGAGGCGGGCGTCGTTAAGCGAAGGATCCGGATGCCGGATCATGCCGTCGGCGCAGGCGAACGACGAATCGTCCCTGCCGCCGATCCCGATCCGGTGTTACCATTTTGTAGGCAAATGGAGGGCTCGGCGTGACAGTGGCCGCCGTCGTCGGCCGAGACGGTGGGCGGGAGCCGACCCCGGGAATGGAGGAGCGCCATGCAGTATCTCCTGAGCGTCCACGGGCGACGGGACATCAACCCCTACGACTCGGACGAGGACATGCACGCCGCGTTCGAACGCGTCGGCGTGTTCAACCAGTCCCTCCAGGACCGCGGCCACTGGGTGCTCGCCGGGGGCCTTGTGCCGCCGGAGGACGCCAGGACCATCCTGCCCGACGGCTCCGTGGTCGACGGCCCGTACCTCGACGCAGACACCTTCCCCAGCGGCTTTTGGATCATCGAGGCCGACGGTGACGAAACCGCCCTCAACCTGGCCACCGAAGCCGCCGAAGCCTGCGCCAACACCGTGGAAATCCGCGCCCTGGCCGAGTGACGCGCCGCCGTTTGCGCCTACCGTGGGGGCCATGACCCCGGACTTCATTCAGGAATTGCGCAGGTACGTCGGCCATGCGGAGCTGTGGCTCATCGGCGTGACCGTCATCGTCGTGCGCGGTGAAGCCGGTGCGGAGGAGGTGCTGCTGGTCAAGCGTGCCGACGACGGCCGGTGGACGCCCGTCACCGGAATCGTCGAGCCCGGCGAGGAACCCGACGTCGCCGGTGTGCGCGAAGCGCTGGAGGAAACCTCCGTCGCCGTGGAGATCGAGTCGCTGCTGGCCGTGCAGGTCACCCGCAAAATCGAGTACCCCAACGGCGACCGGGCGCAGTACCTCGACCACGCCTTCCTCGCGCGGGTCGCGGACGATGATTCCGGCGCCGACGAGCCCCGGCCCGCCGACGGGGAGAACACCGCGGCCGAGTGGGTGCCGCTGGCCGACGTGCCGCCGATGGGCCCTCGTTTCGACCGCACCGTCGAGCTGGCCATCCGGGCCCGACGCGACGGCTCCGGCGGCCCCGGTCACTCCGACGGTGCCGTCGAGTCCGGCCGCGCGATCCTCTTCGGCGCGGAGGAACGCCGCCGATGAGCGCGGGCGACGGCGCGGGCCGGTGAACTCGGCGCCGACGAGATCCGCGACGGCGGTCGAATCCTCGAGGACAAGGTCGCCCGGCAGCGGCGGCGGCGCGGCGGCCCGGAGATCGTCATGGTCGCCGGCATCGGGGCATTCCGCACGGCGTTCGGGGCGACCGGGCCGGATGGCCGGAAGGTGTGCGTCGGCAAGCAGCAACGCGAAATCGGAGGCGCGGAAACCTGGGTGGTGCCCAACCCGAGCGGGCTCAACGCTCACGAAACGGTCGACTCGCTGGCGCGGGCCTACCGCGAAGTGTGGGAGCGACTGGGCTGATCGACGACCCGTCCGCAGCCGGCGCCCCTACCGGCGACCCTCGGGCGCGAGCTTCAGACCGGCCTCGGCGGCCCGGGCGACCGGCGCCATCGACGCCACGCACACCACCGCACCGAAGAGCAGACACAGGATGATGCCCGCGACGTCGCCCAACCCGGTGATCCGGCCGACCAGCGGCGCGACGAGCGACAGAATGAACGGAACGAAGAAACCGATGTACGACAACGCGTAGAACACGCCGATCATGGCGCCGAGCTCGTCGGGACGGGCGATGGCCTCGACCTCGCGGAGCCCGGCGACCATCATGATGCCGTAGCTCGAACCGAGGATCAGCGCCGACGGGAACACCAGCGCCGCATTGTCGAGCCACACCGTCGCCGCCGCGGCGAGCATCCCCGCGCAGGCGATGCCCAGCGCCATCACCGACAGCGGCAACACGCCCTTCTCCGCGACGCGGGCGGCCGCAGGCTGGATGAGCATGCCCGAGATCATCGCGACACCGGCCAGCACGCCGATGTAGGCGATCTTCATGTCGATGTCCTGCGCGACGTAAATCGGCAACGTGACGAACGAGACCGTCACCGTGCCGAACACCCACGGCGCCCACGCCGCCACCGCCCACAGGAACGTGCCGGTCAGCGCAGTCTTGGGGATCAGCGGGCCGCGCCGGGCGGCCGCGCCGTCGGAGGGGAATTGGGTTTCCGGGGTGGACCACATGATCGGGGTGGCCGCCGCCAGCACGCACAGGAACACCAGGTAGGGCACCAATTTAGGCTCGGGCGCGAACTGCGCGACCAGGCCGGCGACCAGCGGGCCGCCGCCGAAACCCGCTGACACGGCGACGGTTGCGCGTCTCGGGCCGGCGGAGGGCTTGTCGACGGACAGCTGCTTGATCCACGCCGCCCCGGACGCCATGGCCATGCCCACCGACGCACCGACGATGAAACGGCCCGGAAACAGCAGCCATTCCGGGCCGAACGACGCCGACGCGAGGATGACGGTGCCCGTGGCGGATACGAGCATCGCCGGGCGCAGGACGGCACGGCGGCCGCGGCGGTCGGAGATCGGGCCGAAAATCAGCAGCGCCGGGACCAGGCCGGCGGCGTAGATGCCGAACATCGCCGTCACGGAGGACTGGCCGGTGCCGTTGAGTTCGCGGTAGACCTCGAGCATCGGGGCGAAGAGGTTCGCGCCGAAACCGATGGCGAACATCGCCAATGCGACGCGAAGCCAGTCGCGGTGACCGAATGCGGGGCGCTCGGCGGCGGTGGAGGTCGCCGTCGAGTCCGCAGGGTGAGGGTCGGCCGCGGGTGGCGGGGTGGGTTCGTCGGGCTCGCCGGGGCTCCCGTGCGTGTTCCGCGTCACAGTCATGCGGCAACCCTACCGATGGAACCCCCGCGGGCGAGCGGCCGTTAACGGCGTTGAGGGGCAAACCCCCCGAATGGGGCCGGGCGGGCTTTACGACGGCCGGCGCCTCCGACAGCGGCCTTCGTCCCCGCTACCGGCCTTCCGAACGCAAATACGCGAGCACGGCCGAGACCCGGCGGTCGGCACCGTCGTCAAGTGGAAGCTTGGAAAAGATCCCGCCGATGTGCTTGCGCACCGCCGCCTCGGAGACGACGAGCTCCTCGGCGATCGCGTGATTCGTGCGGCCCTCCGCCATCAGCGACAGAACCTCGCGCTCGCGGGGCGTCAGCGTCGCAATGGGGCCCGACGCCGCCGCACCGCCGACGAGCGCGCGGACAACCTCCGGATCGATGATCGTCTGGCCGGTCGCCACCTCCGCGACCGCATTGAGGAAGTGACGGACGTGCGCGACACGGTCCTTGAGCAGATACCCCAAACCGCGGCCGCCGCCCGCCATCAGATCATCGAGGTAGGCCACCGACACGTACTGCGACAGCACGATCATCGGCAGCGTCGGGCGCTCCCGGCGGATCTGCGCGGCGGCGCGCAGGCCCTCGTCGGAATGATTCGGCGGCATGCGCACGTCCGTGATCACGAGATCCGGGACGGTGGCGCGCACGGCGGCGACCAGCGCGTCGCCATCGCCGACCGCAGCGACGACCTCATGGCCGCCGCGGCCCAGAACGGCCTCCACCCCCGCGCGCAGCAGGGGCGAATCCTCGGCGAGGACGATGCGCAGCGGGGAGCGCGCGGGGGTGGCGGCGGTCATCGGCGGGAATCCTCCTCGGGGGTCGGGGCGGTGTCGTTGGCGGCGTCTGCCTGGACGGTCGCCCGGTCGGCCGCCGCGGGGATGATCCGCGTCGGGCAGATCAGCGTCACCGTGGTGCCGCGCCCGTCGGGGCTGGTCACGGTCACGGTACCGTCGACGCCCGCCGCGCGCTGGCGCATCCCGCGCAGGCCGTGACCGGAGCCGTGCAGCCCGGCGGCCCGTTCGACGGCACCGCCGCGCCCGTCGTCGGCGATGGTCAGCGTCAACGTGCCGCGTCGCTCACCGCCGGCACCCGCGGCCGGACCATCCGCGCCTTCGGCCGGTTCATCGATGGCCGCCACGACCGTCGCCCGCGAGGCACCGGAGTGCTTGGCGACGTTGGACAGCGCCTCGGAGGCGAAGAAGAACGCCGCCTCCTCGATATGGCGGGGCATCCGCACCGACGGGACGTCGACGTCGACGGGCATTGGCATTTCGGCGGCGAGGTCGGCCACTGCCGCCCGCAATCCGTGCTCGGACAGCGCCCGCGGCTGGATGTTGCGGATGACGCGACGCAGGTCGGCGAGCACTTCGTCGACGTCGCCATGCACCTCGGCGGCCAGCTTGCCGGTGGGGCCCTCGGGGTCCTCGGCCTCGGCCATGCCCAGCTTCATGGTCAGTGCGACCAGCCGATGCTGGACGCCGTCATGCAACGCCCCCTCGATCCGCGCGCGTTCCATCGCCGCCGCGTCGAGCACGTCGGCGCGGGAGGATTCGAGGCGGTCGACGTCGGCGCGCAGCTGCTCCTCGTCGGGCGCCATCAGGGTCCGGCCCAGACGTCCGGTCGCCCACGCCCACAGCCCGGCGGAGTAGAGCAGCGCGATGGCGAAGACCACCACCGCGACGACCATCCAGACCACGAGCATCCACGTCGGCAGCGGCGCGATGACGGCGTCGTACACGCCCTGGCCGAACTCTGCGTCGGTGGCGTTCGGGTCCAGCGCCTCCACGGGCGTGCCGTCGAAGAACGGCCACGGGGAAAACAGCATGGTGAACATCACCGGCAGGAACGCCACGCCCACGGTGAACGGAAAGAGCAGGAAGATCACCAGCGCCAGGTGCGCGAACTGGGAGAACGTCGGGGTACCGCCCTCGTCGGCGAGTCGGTCGATGGGCGGCCCGATGGCGTCGGCGCCGGGCCGGTCGATCAGTCGCAGGCGCCACACCTCGACGCGCAGCAGCGCCGGCCACAGCAGATTCCGGATCTGCGGCACCAGGCTGATCACCAGCAGCGGCAGGATGACCGAGCCGAGCACCGACGACAGCGCGAGCCCGACGATGATGTTGCCCAGTGCCAGCCACGGCCATTTCGTGAACAGGTAGCCCGGCCGCCGCAGCGCCTCACCGAGGGTCGCCGCCGGTCCGCGCCCCTCGGGGTGCTTTGCGACGGTCCGCGTGCCACGCGCCTCGGCGCCGTCGTAAAGCGAAGTGTCGTTGGTGTACGTGGTGTTCATGGCGGGTCCTTCCGTATCCCGGTGACGGGGCCCTGTTGCTCCGTCTGACCCAATTTCACCGTTCCACCAGCGAAAATACAGTGGCTCCCGCGCCCGTTTCACGGTGGCGCGTACGCTACCCCCGCCGCCTGGGCGGGAACCATCTGGGGCGGCGGGGAGTTGTGCAGGGGTCCCCGAAAACGCGAAAATCGCTGGAATGCGGCCGGTCCCCGGGTCCGCGAGCTGCGATGAAGGAGCCCCGTGCAGACGATCATCGATTGGTCAGTGTCCCTCATGGGCGTCTTCGGTCCGCCGGGCATCGCGTTGGCGATCCTCGTGGAGACGATCCTGCCGCCGGTGCCTTCGGAGCTGTTCCTGCCGCTGGCCGGGTTCACGGCCACGACCGGCAAGTTCACCTGGTGGAGTGCGGTGGCGTGGGCGACGGGCGGTTCGGTGGTGGGCGCGTTCGTGCTTTACTGGGCCGGGGCGGCGCTGGGGGCGGAGCGCGTACGTGCGATCGCGGAGAAGCTTCCGCTCACCAGGGCATCCGACGTGGATTACGCGCTGGAGTGGTTCGGCCGACACGGAGAGGCGTCGGTGTTTTTGGGCCGCATGGTCCCGGGCATCCGGTCCATCATTTCTGTGCCTGCGGGACTGTGGCGGATGCCGTTGCTCAAATTCGCCCTGTACACGACCGCGGGGTCGACGATCTGGAACGGCGTGCTGGTGTACCTGGGCGTCATCCTCGGTGCGAAGTGGCACATCGTCGGCGAGTGGATCGACAGGTTTTCGGTGGTCATCTACGTCGCCTGCGCGGTGGTGGCGGTGGTGGCCGTCGTGCTGCTCGTGCGGCGGCGCAGGCGCGAGCGCGAGGGAGACCGGACGGCTACTTCAGGCCGTGGACCCGACGCATGAGGGCCAGCGTCGCCTCGGTGGGCAGCGCCCGCGTCAACGGCACGACCAGCCCCGCCCTCGATCCCCGGGCGACCAGGGGCAGCGGGCGCTCGGCGGTGATTTCGTGCATGACGGTCTCGGCGACGTCGTCGGCGGAGATGCCCTTGGCCTCGTTGGCGTCGAGGTTCTTCAGCATGGTCAGGGCGTCGTCGCGGTAGGGCGAGTCGACGTCGGCGCCGTACTTGGTGCGGCGGTTGGAGATGCCGGTGTTGATGCTGCCCGGCTCGACGACGGTGACGCCGATGCCGAAGCGCGACACCTCCCCGCGCAGCGACATGCCGAAACCGCGCAGCGCCGCCTTCGTGGCCACGTACGACGACCGGTGGGGCAGCGGCAGACCGCCGAGCATCGAGCCGACCAGGATCACGCGGCCGCGCCCGGCGTCGCGCATCGACGGCAGCAGGCGCTGAACCAGATCCACCTGTCCCAGCACGTTGACCTGGAACAGCCTGTTGAGGGCGTCGGCGGGCAGCTCCTCGAAGGGGCCGGACTGGCTTTCGCCGGCGTTGGCGATGACGACGGACGGGGCGCCGCCGGAGATGACTTCGTCGGCTGCGGCCGCGATGGAGGCGCGATCGCCCATGTCGAGGGCGATCATCTCGATGCCGTCGGGGTGCGGGGCGTCGGCGCCCTTGCGGGAGGTCCCGACGACGTCGAACCCGGCGTCGCGCAACGCCTCGGCGCAGGCCCAGCCGATGCCGGAGGACGCGCCGGTGACCAGCGCGCGGCCGGAAACGGCGGGGAGTTTGGGGCCGTGGGTCAACGTGGTGCGGGGCAGGGCCATGGCGTGGTCCTTTCGGTAGGGGCGGGGCGGGTCAGCCCAGCTTGCGGGCGCCGATCTTCATGCCGCCCTCGCGGAGGCGTTCGACGAGGGCGTCGCCGATGCCGGACGCGGGGGTGAGTACGCCGGTCCGGTTCGGCAGGCGGTCGCGGTCGAATGCCAGGGCCAGGGCGGCGGCGGAGATCATCATGGCGGTGCCGTCGTAGCCGGGGTCCTTCTCCAATTCGACGCGGCTGGTCCATTGGGCGCCCGACAGGGTCAGCGAGTGGACGTCGATGGTGAAGCGGCCGTGGGCGCGGTCCTCCTCGGACGGGCCCTCGCCGGGTGCGGGCAGCTTCTTGTCCAGCAGTTTCGCCGTCGGGCCGAACGTCATGCCGCCGATGAGCGCACCCATGGCGGCCTTGAACGCGCGGGCGCGGACGGCCGACTTCGGGCCGCGGCCGACGGACATGACCTCGCGGTAGCGGAAGCCGTCGCCGTAGCCGTCGGGGCCCTCGGCGTCGAGCAGGGCGGCGGTGCGACGGACGACGCGGGTGTTGTACGGCGCCATGAAAAACGGTGCGAACGCGCCGGTCTCGCCGAGGTAGATGTCGCGGCGAGGGACGATGGGTGCGTCGTCCTGGCGCCTGGGCCCCGGCCCCTCGAGTCCGGGGTTGAGCGAGTAGGCGGTGCCGGCGATGCGGGCACGGTCGGGGTCGGCCTTGACGTCGTTGAGCTGTTGGCGCAGCGAGTCGATGGTGCCTCCGGACACTCCGCCGCGCATGTGGGTGACCACGAGGGTGGTTTCGCCGAGGTTGCCGTCTCCGGCGGCTGCGGCGGCGTCGTGAAGCACCTTGACGCCGATGTCGGAGGGGATCGAGTCGAAGCCGCACGAGTGGACGATCCGCGCGCCAGTCGACTGCGCCAGTTCGTGGTTGGCGGCGATGGAGTCGTGTGCGAAGAGCACTTCGCCGGTCAGGTCGACGTAATCGGTGCCGGCGGCCGCGCAGGCGTGGGCCAGCGGGTGGCCGTAACGGGCGTACGGCCCGACGAGGGTGAGCACCACGCGGGTGGATTCGGCCAGTGCCCGCATGTCGGCGTCGGAGGCGGCGTCGGCGACGATGAGCGGCCAGTCCGCGGCGGTGTCCGGCAGGTCGTCGCGCAGGGCCGATAGTTTCGCGCGGTCGCGTCCGGCCAGTGCGATGGAGGTTCCGGTGGGCGCGTGCGCGGCCAGATGCTTTGCGACGAGCCCACCGACGAATCCGGTGGCCCCGAACACCACGATGTCGTGTGGGCGTTCGGTGCGGTCGGTGGCGGCGTCGCTGATCCGGTCGGTGCGGTCGGTGGCGTTGTCGTCCCGAGTCATGGTCCCACGCTATCGGGGCCGCGGGATTCTCGCGGGGTTTTTCGCCATTCGTTTGTAGACAGCTCGGTCTAAGGGCATAATGACGGGCACCCCGCTCGCCGTCGGCGGGCCGTGCCCGTCACGCGCCCGTCGGCGGCGTGCACCGATTACGAGCAGGAGAAGATCGCAATGAGCCAGGCCGACGCCGACCAGTCCCACGCCCCGAAGGACGGCGCCGACTACGACTCGACCCACGAGGTGGCGCATCCCGAGCGTGCCTTCGACACCGCCGCCGTGCGCGCCGGCTACCACCCGGATTCGCTGTACGGCCCGGTGAACGTGCCGATCTACGCCAGCTCGACGTTCGCGCAGGACGGCATCAACGTGCTGCGCGGCGGTTTCGAGTACACCCGCGTGGCCAACCCCACGTCGGCTGCGCTGGAGGCCGCGATCGCCGAGCTCGAGGGCGCCCGCTACGGCCGGGTGTTCGCGTCGGGCATGGCGGCGACGGACATCCTGCTGCGCGCGTACCTGCGCCCGGGTGCGCACATCGTCATTCCGAACGACGCCTACGGCGGGACGTACCGCCTGGTGGACACCATGTTCGGCGACTGGGGCGTGGAGTACTCGGTGGCCGACCTGGGCAGCGTCGAGTCGGTGCGCGCGGCGATCAGGCCGAACACGAAGATCGTGTGGATCGAGACCCCGACGAACCCGCTGCTCACCGTCGGCGACATCGCGGGCATCGCCGCGGCGGTCAAGGAGGCCAATGCGGAGCTGGGCGCGGACGCGAAGCTGATCGTGGACAACACGTTCGCCTCGCCGTACCTGCAGCGCCCGCTGGAGCTGGGCGCGGATGCGGTGCTGCATTCGACGACGAAGTACATCGGCGGCCATTCGGACGTCATCGGCGGTGCGGTGGTCACCAACGATGCGGCGCTGGATGAGGAGCTGGACTTCCTGCGCGGCGGCATCGGCGCGACGCCGAGCGCTTTCGACGCGTTCCTCACCGCCCGCGGCCTGAAGACGTTGGGTCTGCGCATGGACCGCCACTGCGACAATGCCGAGAAGGTCGCCGCGTTCCTGGAGTCGCGCCCGGAGATTTCGCAGGTCCTGTACCCGGGCCTGGAGTCGCACCCGAATCATGAGGTGGCGAAGTCGCAGATGAAGCGTTTCGGCGGCATGGTGTCGGCGCGCCTGGCCGGTGGCGCGGAGGCGGCGGCGAAGCTGTGCGAGTCGACCCGCGAGTTCCTGTTGGCGGAGTCGCTGGGCGGCGTGGAGTCGCTCATCGAGGTTCCGGCCGGCATGACCCACCAGTCCACCGAGGGCACGCAGCTGGAGATCCCGGCGGATCTGGTGCGCCTGTCCGTGGGCATCGAGGACGTCGACGACCTCATCGCGGACCTCGCGCAGGCTCTCGACCGGCTCTAGGAGGGCGGCCCCTGGTTCGTGCTCAAGCACCTCATGCCCACCGCCGACGTGCCCGTGGTGCAGCTGCCCATCAACGCCGAAAAGCCGCTGCCGCTGCCGGCCCGCCGGTCACGCCACCCAGCGGCCCGCATCGGCCAGGGCGAGGATGTCGTCGTTCAGCGCGGCGACGGGCGGAGTCATGTCGACGGCGCGGCGGCGGATCATCCCCAGCTCGCGGTGGGCCGCCGGGGCGATTGGCCGCAACACGATCCCCGTCACGGAGAGAAACGGATCGTCGATGGGCAGCAACGCCACCCCCAGACCGGCGCTGACCAGGCCCGCGACGGTGGTCAACTCCATCGACTCGAAGACGAGGCGGGGGCGGAACCCGGCGGCGTCGGCAAGCGAATCCAGCAGCAGCCGCGTGCCGTAGCCGGGCAACATCGCGATGAACGGATCC
This sequence comes from Corynebacterium sp. HMSC11E11, assembly GCF_001807025.1. Classification (NCBI taxonomy): domain Bacteria; kingdom Bacillati; phylum Actinomycetota; class Actinomycetes; order Mycobacteriales; family Corynebacteriaceae; genus Corynebacterium; species Corynebacterium sp. HMSC11E11. The sequence continues at coordinate 56,030 of NZ_KV787116.1, forward strand.
TCCTCCACCGACCGCAGGCGCAGCGGCGCGGCCGACCCGGCTAGGCGGTGATCGGCGGGCAGGCCGACGGCCAGACGCTGGCGGGCCAGGGGCGTCCACTCGAGGGGGCCGTCGGCGAGGGATTCGGGGGGCTGCGGGCCGACGAGCGCGAGGTCGGCCTCGTCGGCCAAGACACGGTCGACGAGCAGGCGGGCGGCGCCCTGATGCAGGGAAATCGCCGCATCCGGCCTGGTGGCGCGGGCGGCGCGGAGGATCTCCGGGACCATCCACGTGCCCAGCGAATGCATGAAGTCCAGGCGCACGGGGCCCTGGGCGGGGTCGACGAGGCGGGCGACCTCGGCGGCGCCGGCGCGTAGGGCATCCGTCGCGGCGCCGGCGGCTTCGGCGAAGGCCCGGCCGCGGGCGTTGAGCTCCAGGCCCCGGCCATCGCGGTCGAAGAGTCGCGCGCCCAGCGTCGCCTCGAGTCTGGCGAGGCGCCGCGACAGCGTCGGCTGCGGGATGCCCAGATTCGCCGCCGAGTCGCCCATGTGGCGGGTGCGCGCGAGGTCCAGGAACCAGTCGAGGTCGGTGGGGATCATGAAACAACGGTATCCCACGAGGGGATATGCGCGACATGCAATGGATCATCCCGGACAATGCATTGGAAGTATCGAAGGCCCCGGCGCACCATGGTCGACATGAGCAACGAGCAGCACACGGTCGCATCTCCGGCGATTCCGGAGGGGCTGACGCCCGGAGCCCCGGGTTTCCGCCGCGCATTGGTCGCGGTGCTTTTCGCCGGCATCGCCTCGTTCCAGGCGCTGTATGCGACGCAGGCGCTGCTGCCGGTGCTGACGGAGGACCTGGCCATCAGCCCCGCGACCGCCGCCCTGACGGTGTCGGCGGCGACGGGCGGCCTGGCGTGCGCGATCATCCCCATGTCGGTGCTGTCCGAACGGTTCGGACGGCGCCCGATGATCCTGATCGGCGCGGTGCTGGCCACCCTCCTCGGTCTCACGCTCGCGCTGGCGCCGTCCGCGTCGGCGCTGATCGGCCTGCGCCTGATCCAGGGCCTGGTCATCGCGGGCGTCCCGGCGGTGGCGATGACGTACGTGTCGGAGGAGGTCCACCCGCAGCACGTGCCGCGCATCATGGGCCTGTACGTGGCGGGCACGACGGTGGGCGGGCTGCTGGGCCGCATCATCCCGTCGATCGTGCTGGAGTTCGCCGGCTGGCGCGTGGCGACGGTCGCCTCGTCGCTGGTCGCCCTCACGTTCGCGGTGGCCACGGTGTGGTTGCTGCCGCGCCAGCGGCGCTTCACGCCGAAGCAGCTGACGCCGGGCGGCGAGATCCGGGCGTTGGTCGGCCACCTGGGCAATCCGCGGCTGCTGGGCCTGTACGCCCTGGCGTTTTTGTCGATGGGCGCGTTCGTGTCGCTGTACAACTACGTCGGCTTCCGCCTGGGCGACACCTTCGGCTTGTCGGCCGCCGCGGCGGGGCTGGTGTTCCTGCTCTATTTGACGGGCACGTGGACGTCGGCGCGTGCGGGCTTCTTCGCCCAGAGCATCGGTCGTCGTGAAGCGATGCTCGCCGCGATCGTCGCCGGCATCGCGGGCCTGGCGCTGACCGCCACCCCGTGGTTGGCGACGGTGCTGCTAGGCGTGGCGGTGTTCACGGGCGGGTTCTTCGTGGCGCATTCGTTGGCGTCGTCGTCGGTGGGGCTCATCGCGACGGAGGACCGGGCGGAGGCCAGCTCGATGTACCTGTTCAGCTACTACCTGGGGTCGTCGGTGGTCGGGTGGGTCTCCGGCCACGTGCTGGGCTGGGGCGGCTGGGGGGTGCTGGTCTGCTGGCTGATCGGCCTGTTCGTCCTCGCCGGGGCGGCGACGGTGGTGGGCACGAGCGGCATCCGCGGCCCCCGGCGGCAGGCGTCTTAGCCGACCACCAGGTCGCCGTCGTCGGCGGCCATGGGGGCGGCGCCGGCGGGGTGGCGTGACGGGCCGGACACGACGTCGCCGGTGTCGATGTCGAAGTGGGAGTTGTGGTCGGGGCAGATCATGACGCCGTCGCGCACGGCGTTGATGCGTCCGCCCTGGTGGGGGCAGCGCACGGACCAGGCCTTGAACACGCCCTCTTCGGGCTGGGTGACCACGTAGTCGCCGACGACGGTGCCGCCGCCGACGGGGACGTCCGCCGTGGCGACGCGTTCGACGTCGGAGCCGGGCGCGCAGGCGGCGAGGAGGGCACCGGCGGCGGTGGTGGCGGTGCCGAGCAGGAATCCTCGGCGGGAGCAGGAGAACTGGGGGGCTGCCTTGTCGTTCATGCCCATCAGGGTACCCGGCGGGCATTGCTTGACGACGGCCCGTCGGCACGCGGAGACGGCCGCGTCGCGGGGTGCGCCGGGACCCCGATTCGCGGGCCCGGCAGTGCTCAGGGTCGGGGGCGTTCGCCGAAAATGGCGCGGCCGACGCGGACGGTGGTGGCGCCTTCGGCGATGGCGAGTTCGAAGTCGCCGGACATGCCCATCGACAGTTCGTCGAGCGTGACGCCGTCGGGGGCGTTCGGCGCGAGGCGGTCGCGCAGTTCGCGCAGGGTGGCGAAACACCGGCGCACGTCCTCGTCGCCGTCGGGGGAGGAGGGGTCGGCGATCATGGCCATGGTCATGAAGCCGCGCAGCCGCAGGTTCGGGTAGGGGCCGTCGGGGCCGAAGTCGGCGACGAACGCTTCGGCGTCGTCGGGCGCGACGCCGGCCTTCTGGGGTTCGTGCGACGTGTTGACCTGGATGAGCACGTCGAGGGTGCGGCCGGCGTCGCCCGTGGTGCTGCCGGGGTCGCCGGTGGCATTGGCGCCGCCGTCCAGTCGGCGTTGGAGTGCGGCGGCGACCTTGGGGCGGTCGAGCGCCTGGAACTCGTCGGCGAAGGCCGCCAACTGCCCGGCCTTGTTCGTCTGCAGCGGGCCGATCACCGCCCAGCGCGGCAGGGGAGTGATCGCAGTAGGGGGTGCATCGGCGGCATCGGTGGAGGCGGCTCCTGCGGCGTCGGCGAAGAACGCAGCCTTCGCGGCCGCCTCCTGGACGCGGTTTTCGGCGAGCGTCAGGCATCCGGCGTCGCGCAGGGCCGGCCAGTCGGCGAGCACGGCTGCGGCGGGCACCGTCTTGCTCACGGGCAGCAGGCGGATCTCCGAGGGGTCGCGGCCGGCGGCGCGGGCGGCGTCGCCGATGCGCGCCCGGATCGCGTCGTGGCGGGCGGTGACTTCCGCGGGGCTGGCGGGGGCCGCTCCCGCAGGGGCGGCGGCACCGGCGGGAGAAGCTGACTCGTTGTGCTCCATGGGCTCCACGCTACCGCCGCCCCGGTTGCCGCTCGCCCGCCGATCGGGCGCTGGGCCGTCTGCCGCAGTGGGGTTCGCGGCATCCGTGGGCCGCCGCGTCTTGCCGACGGGCGCGATCCGGCGGGTGCGGTACGTTCGATTCATGCTCCAGGATCGATTGATCGCGGTGCCCGATCGGTGGCGCCGTCTTGCGGCCGTCGTCGCCGCCCTCTTCGCCGTTGGCGTAGTCGGCTATCAGATGTACCGCGCGGCAACGTATTACATGATGGACGTCGAGGTCTTCCAGGACGCCGGCTGGGCTTTGCGCCGCGGTCGGGACCTGTATTCGGAGGACTTCCCCACGCGTTCGGGGTACCGCTTCATCTACCCGCCGTTCGCGGCGCTGTTGTTCTATCCCATGACGTGGGCGGGGCCGACGACGCTGCAGATCATCTGGACCGCCGCGACCATTGCCGCAGTGTGGGCGATGGTGTGGATGGTGGCCACGCGCCTGCGTGTCCCGTCTCCCGCCCTGGTCGCGGGGCTGCTGCTGGGTCCGGCGCTGCTGCTTGATCCGTTGTGGGAGAACATCAACTTCGGCCAGATCAACGTTTTCCTGGCGTTGCTCGTCGTCGCCGACGTGCTGGGCTTTCTGCCGCGCAAGCTCCGCGGCCTGGGCATCGGCATCGCCGCGGGCATCAAGATCACGCCGGCGGCGTACGCCCTGATTTTCCTGGTCCGCAAGGATTTCCGGGCGGTGCTGTCCAGTTTCCTGTGGTTCCTGGTCACGGTGGCCATCGGTTTCGTCATGCGTTTCGACGAGTCCATCTACTTCTGGACCGACGAGTTCTTCGAGGGCAACCGCGGCGGCGCCCCGACCTACGAGGCCAACCAGGCGTTGTCCGGGCTGCTGGCGCGGGCGACCATCGAGGATCCGGCGTTGAACATCATCGTCATGACATGCTTCGTCATCGGGGCGATCCTGGCGGGCATCGCCGCCTTCCGATACGAGCAGCGTGGGCTGCGCGTCGCGTCGCTGGCCGTCGTCGCCCTGGCGGTCTGTTTCGTCGGCCCGTACACGGTCAGCCACCACTGGTCGATCACCATGATCTTCCTGCCGCTGATCTTCACGCTGCGCCGCCCGTGGCAGGTCGCCCTGGCCATCGGCTTCTACGTCGCCCATTTCCTGGCGCCCTACGGAACGTTCCCCGGCAATCCCTGGGGCCACGCCCTCAACCCCGCCGAGTGGGTGTGGGGCAACCTGCAGGGCATCTTCGGCGGCATCGCCTTCGTCGCCTTCATCGTCTGCGCGCTGCGTCCAGCGGATCCGGAGCATGCGCTCGACGGGAATGAGGCGGACGTCGCAAAGCAGGACCCGGCCCGCAGCTGACTTTCCTGGGCTGACCGGTCGAAACCGATCGACACCGAACCGGCCGTCCGGAGCTGACCGACCGGGGAGAGCCGCCGCCTACCTGCGCCGGTTGGTGCGCTTCGTCGCCTGCGCGGTCCACGGGTCCTCGGGCCACGGGTGCTTTGGGTAGCGGCCGCGCATCTCGGCCCTGACCTGGGCGTAGGGGCCGTCCCAGAAGCTGCGCAGATCCTGCGTCACCGCCAACGGACGCCCCGCCGGCGACAGCAGCTGCAGCTGGACGGCCACGCGCCCGTCGACGAGGGCGGGCGTGTCCGCCAACCCGAAACACTCCTGCAGTTTCGCGGCCAGAACCGGCGGGGCAGACCCTTCCTCCGCCGCAGCACCAACCTCCGGGTAGTCGACCCGGATGCGCGACCCGCTGGGCACCTCCAGGCGTTCGGGCACGAGTTCGTCGAGGCGGGCGGCCTCCGGCCAGGGCAGCAGGCCGCGCAGCTGGTCGACGCCGATGGGCCGCAACGTCGGCTCCGTCATCGCCGTCCCGAGCAGTTCCTCCGCCCTCGCGGCCAATCCCGCGTCGCTGACATCCGGCCAGGGGGAACCGAGTTCGCGGTGCAGCAGGGCAAGCCGCCGACGCAGTACCTCGGCCTCGGCGCCGAACCCGACATGCGTCCGCAACGCCGTCGGGTCGGCGGCGAACAGGTCCCGCCACGCCCGTCGGCATTGCTCGGCGTCGGGGGCCATCGGATGCGCCCCCAATTCGATCGCCCCGAGCAACTCCCGGCGCCGCGCGGTGACCTTCGGTTTGCCGACGCCGCTTCGCGCCTCACCGGAGTGCTTTGCGACGCGAACCTCCTCCACTTCCCTCGCCAACCCCGCGGCGGCCCACGACGTCAGCTCGCGGGACGCCGGTGCGGCGGCGCGGATGACGGCTCCGGCGCGACCGGCGAGGCGCCCACCGGCCCGGCCGACGTCGGCGACGGCCAACCACTCGTGGCCGCGCAGCTCCGGGGGAGCGGTGGCGGCGGTACCGCCGGTGAAGAGGTATTCGTCGGAGTCGGCGGAACGTCGCTTCGCGATCCGATCGGGCCAGGCCAGCGCCGTGACCAGTGCGATCGCATCGGCCTTCGTGTGCGCCGGCACCGACTTCGGCAGCCGATCCATGGTCTCGGAAATTGCGGCCACCGCCGCCGAATGTTCCTCGACCAGGCGCTTCAGGCGCGAAGCGTCGGCACCGGAACGGGTGCCGCCATCAGGAGCGCGGGTGAGGTCGCCGCGCGGGGAGTCGTCGAGAAGCGACACCGCATCCGCCGCTTTCGCCGCGCCCAGCACCGACGCACCCGCCAGCAGCGCACGGCCGAGCCGCGGGTCGACGGGCAGAGCGGCGAGAACGGTGCCCAGGTCGGTGATGCGCGCGGTGGCCGCAGCCGACGCGGTGGAGATGGTGTTCGCGGCATCGGCGGTGGTCGCGGTCGTGGTGGCGGCTGCGTTTTCGTCCCCGAGGTCTATGGCCCCCAACGCCGCCAGCGTCGAATGGGCGGCGGCGACGTGGCGGGGCGGGGGAGCGTCGGGAAGCGGCAGTCCGACCGCACCGGGCGTGCCCCATGCGGCGACGTCGAGCATGGCGCGGGTCAGATCGGCGACGGCGATCTCCGGCGCGGGCCACGCATCCAGGCCGCCCCACTCCGACTCGCCGATGCACCGCACCGCCAGGCCCGGGCCCAGGCGGGCGGCGCGACCGGCGCGTTGCTCGGCCGACGACCGCGCGCACGACGTCGTGACCAGCCCCGACATGCCCCGCGACAGATCCAGACGGGGACCGCGCGACAGGCACGCGTCGACGACGGCCCGCACCCCCGGCACCGTCAGCGACGACTCCGCGATCGCCGTGGACACGATGATCCGCCGCGGTCCATCCTGCGACCCGCCCCGGACGACGCGATCCTGTTCGCCGGTGTGCAGCCGACCATGGAGGGCGAGGACCTCGACGCCGCGCCCGCCGCCGTCCGGCGCCATCCGCTCCAACGCGCCGACGACGTGCTCGACCTCGCGGACGCCCGGAACGAACACCAGGACGTCGCCGCCGTCCGGCGCATCGGCCAACGCCTCCACCGCCTCGCGGGCCACGTGATCCAGAGACTCCCGGGTCACGCCGCGATGATTCAGGCGGGCCACCGACGCCGGCGCCCACCGCACCTCCAACGGGTGCAGCACCGAATCTGCGGCGACGACGGGCGCCGGCGCGCCGGGCGTGCCCAACAGACCGGCGAAGCGTGGCGCGTCGACGGTGGCGGACATGGCCACCAGCGTCAAATCATCGCGAAGCTCCCGCAGATCCCGCAGCATGCCCAGCAGAATGTCGGAGTCGAGATTGCGTTCGTGGACCTCGTCGAGGACGACGGCCGAGACGCCGGGCAGGTCGCCGTCGCGAAGCAAGCGCCTGGTGATCACGCCGGGAGTGGCGAATTCCACCGATGTTTCCCGTGAAACCTTCCGATCTCCGCGCACCGTGTAACCGACCGCACCGCCGAGTTCGACGCCCGCCAGATCCGCCAACCGCCGCGCCGCCGCACGCACCGCCACGCGCCGGGGAGCCGTCACGATCACCCGGCCGCCGCCCTCGCCGCCATTCGCCCCCGCACCACCGGCCGCCGCCACATGATTGGCCACCACCGGCGGCACCACCGTCGTCTTGCCCGTGCCCGGCGGAGCCTGCACGACGGCCACCCCACCGGCCAGAGCCTCGTCCAGATCCCCCGCCACCGCGGCGAACGGCAACCCCGCGCCGATGGCGGTGACGTCGAAAAGCAAAGAACCCGAAGAACGCTGGCAGGTCATGGCCCCAAGCATGCCAGCAGCCCCGCAAAGCGAAACCACCCCTTCACAGGGGCCCGGAAACGGACGCGGCTTTCACGGGCAAACGTAGAATCGGGGGCGATGGACATCATCGACAGCCACTTCCACATCATCGGGGCCCGCGACCTGCAGCCGGAAAAGGCCTTCGCGCCGCCCCCGTTCACCGTGGACCGGTACCTCCAACTCACCGACCGCATGGCCGACGCCGACCGATGGTCGCGCGTCATCGGCGGCGTCGTCGTCGGCGGATCAGCGCAAACCCGCGAAGAAACCCTCGCCGAAGCCCTGGAGGAACTGGAAATCGAGGCCCGGTCGCGCGGATTCGCCCGCGACGAGGGGCGCAACTTCATCGGCATCATCACCGGCACCACCGACCTCGGCGCCGACCGCGTGCTCGAACTCGATGCGAAGGGCATCCGCGGCATCCGCTTCAACCTGTTCAAGGGCCAGGAAATCGCCGTCGGCGACCTGGAAAACCTCGCCCGCAAGGTCCACGACCTCGCCGGATGGACCACCGAGGTGTACTTCGACGTCTCCTCCCGCCCCGAAGTCGCCGACCTGCTGCCGGACCTGCCCGCCGTGGCCATCGACCACCTGGGCATGTCCGCGCCCGGCGTCGACCGCGTCGTCGAACTCGCCGGCGAAGGCGTGCGCGTCAAGGCCTCCGGGTTCGGCCGCCTGGAATTCGCCGTCGCCGACGCACTGGAACGCATCCACGCCGCCAACCCCCGCGCCCTGATGTTCGGCACCGACCTGCCCGGCACCCACGCCGCCCGCCGCTTCGACCGCAGCGACGTCGACGTCATCCTCGACGTCCTCGGCGAATGGGAGATGCCGCGGGTCATGCGCGACAACTCCCTGGCGTTCCACAAGTTCGACTAGGGGTCGCATTCCCGCGGGGCCGCGATCCGGGGCGGGGAGTAGTGTTCGTGGCATGCGTGACTTGAGTCGCTTCGCCTGGCTGTCGGTGGCGGCGGCGATCGTGACCATCGCTCTGAAAACGACCGGCTACTTCGTCACCGGCTCCGTCGGTCTGCTGTCCGACGCCGCCGAATCACTGGTCAATCTCGTGGCCGCGGTGGTGGCGCTGGTGGTGCTGAAGGTCATCGCCAAACCCGCCGACGACGACCACGAATTCGGCCATTCGAAGGCCGAGTACTTCTCCGCAGGGCTGGAGGGGGCGATGATCCTCGTCGCCTCCGGCTTCATCATCGCCGCATCGATTGGCCGACTGCTCGACCCGCAACCCATCGAGCAGATCGGCCTCGGTCTGATCCTCAGCGTCGTCGCCTCGGTGGTCAACCTCGTCGTCGCGATCATCCTCATCCGCGCCGGCCGGACCCACCGGTCCATCACGCTGACCGCCGACGGCAAGCACCTCATGACCGACGTGTGGACCTCCGCCGGCGTCGTCGCCGCCGTGTTCCTCGTGTGGCTCACCCAATGGTGGTGGCTCGACCCAGTCATCGCGCTGCTGGTGGCCCTGAACATCCTGATCACCGGGTACAAACTGCTCATGGAAGCCGGCGGCGGCCTGATGGACAGGGCGATGGACGGCGCCGACCGCGCCGACGTCGACCGCATCCTCGACTCCCACCGCGACCCGGCCCGCAACATCGAGGTCCACGAAATCCGCACCCGCGTCTCCGGCCGCCAGGAATTCATCGAATTCCACGTCCTCGTCCCCGGCAAATGGTCCGTCGAACACGGCCACGACATCCTCCACGCGATGGAAGACGACCTCCGCGACCGGTTCCCCGGCGTCCACATTTCCTCCCACCTCGAGCCCATCGAGGACGAACGCGCCTACGACGACGTCGACCTGTGACCGCCCCGGTCACGGGCCCCGCGACGGGGTCACCGCGCCCCGGGCACCACGGCGCCGCCGTCGACCCCGGTGCCGGGCCGACACGCGGGACGTCGCAAAGCAACCCCGTTTTCGCCATTTGCGCGAAACCTCTGTGACCGCGCTCACCCGGTCCTAAACTCGCGGACGGAACGCCCGCGAAGGGCCCTACGAACAGTCACGCGCGCCCCGCCGCCACTGCGCCGCCGGGGCAGGGAAGGACGAAATGTACCCCGAGATCAGCCCCCAGGAGTCCGCGCCCCGGCCCCGCCGGGATGTGATCATCCCCGCCGCCGACGGTCTGCTGCTGCGCGGCACCGTTTTCCGGCCGCAGGACAACCCCGGGGCGATTCGGGGCGTCATCACGGTTCACGGCGGCACCGGCGTGCCGGAGGGTTTCTACCACCGCTTCGCCGAGTACGTCGCCAACCAGGGCATCGCCGTGGTCACCTACGCCTACCGCGGCACCGGCCGGTCGGGCATGAAGTCCGACCCGGAAAACGCCGACATCCGCATGTCCGACTGGATCACCGAAGATGTCCGCGGCGTCATCGGCTGGGCGCACGACGAGTTCGAGGGCGTGCCGCACTTCGCCGTGGGCCACGCGGTCGGCGGCCACGGCATCGCCTACGCCGGCCCGGAGGGCACGTTCGATGCGGCGGCGCTGGTCAACTGCCGCGGCATGCGCATCTCCAAGGTGCCGTCGCTGGTGGGCAAGATCCGCGCGTTCGCGCTGTTCAACATCATCGGCCCGATTTCGGCGACGCTGACCGGCCACATCCCTGCGTCGCGGTGGAAGCTGACGCAGGAGCCGCCGCTGGGCGTCATGCGCCAGTGGGCGTCGTGGGCGCGGAAGAACGACTACTTCTTCTCCGACCCGGAGTTCGACTTCGCCGCCCGTTTCGCCCGTGCGACGCAGCCGTTCCTGTCGATCCGCATCCCGGACGATTACTGGACGGAGGAGTCGTCGGCGGATCTGATCACGGACCGTCTGACGGGTTCGGCGGGCGTCGAGAAGCGTCAGGCCCGCCCCGCGCGCGGCCAGGGCGTCGGCTACGGCGGGTACTTCCGCAAGGGCCACGAGAAGGAGTGGAACGAGATGATCGAGTGGTTCGAGTCGAAGGTGTAGCCCCAGTTCAGGCTTGTGCTTGACGACGTCCGGCGTGGTTCGCGCCGGGCGTTTTCCCGTCTTCGGCCGGAGCGCGTTCGCCGCGCTATTCGTCCCAGAGGCCGGAGCAGCCGCGGCGCCACGATCCGGTGAGGTGACCGTCGACCATGCCGATGGCCTCCATCAACGCGTGCGCGGTCGTCGGCCCGACGAACCGGAAACCGCGTTTCTTCAGCGTCTTCGCCAGTGTCGTCGCCGCCGGCGAGGTGGTCGGAGTCTCCTCGACGGTGGTGGGTCGCGGCGTCGTCTCCGGCAGGTGCGACCAAATCAGCGCCGGCAGGCCGCGGGCGGGCAGGGGGAGGCCGGCTCGTCGTAAAGCAGTGCGCACATGCGGGGGCAGCTCGTCGGGCAAGGCACGCGGATCGTCGGCGTCCCGGAGCGTGACGACGGCCCGCGCATTGCCCACCGCCGCCACGATCTTGGCCCTGTTGCGAACGATGCGGGCGTCGGCGAGGGCAGCGGCGACGGCGGCGTCATCCATCGCGGCGACGCGGTCGGGATCGAAGCCGTGGAAGACGTCGCGGAACGCCGGGCGCTTGGCCAGGATGATGTCCCACGACAGGCCCGCCTGAAACGCCTCGAGGCTCAGGCGCTCGAACAGCCCCGTTTCGTCGAGGATCGGCTCGCCCCATTCGGAGTCGTAGTACGCCAGCAGGCGCGCGTTGCCCAGCGCCCACGGCGTGCGCGGGCGACCGTCCGGGCCGATGGCGGGGCCGGTGCCGGGGGAGGAGCCGGCCGCGTCGGGGGAGGTGCGTGGGGCGTCGTCGGGCATGGGCCGATGGTACGTGCCGGGACGGCGAACCTACGGGAGCGTAAGCTGTGAGCATGCGAACCGACGCTTCCGATGCCCGCAACGTGGATCCCGACGCCCGCCCCGGCGGTCGGCCCCGCATCGAGCTGCAGCCGCACGTGCCAACCGGCGGCTCGTCCGTCGCGTCCGAGCACGGGGCCGAGCAGGTGTCGGGTCGACGTCGCCGCCCGCCCTTCGACCGCGGACCCCGCCCGCTCATGCGCGGCGTGCTCCACGAACGATCGACGTGGGGCTTCCTCGGATCCGGCATCGCCCTGATCGTGGTCACCGCGGTGAAGCACGGGGTGGGCATCGCCACGTGGATTTCGGCGCTGTACGTCGTGTGCCTTCTCGGGTCGATGGCGGTGTCGGCGGCGTACCACCTGGTGCCGTGGCGCAGCGAGGCGGCGGTACGCATGTGGCGTCGCGCCGACCACGCCATGATCGCGGTGTTCATCGCCGGCACCTATGGCCCCGTGTCGGTGATGGCGCTGCCGCCCGAACGCGCCGCGCTGCTGCTCGGCCTGTGTTGGGCGGGGGCGTTGTTCGCGGTGCTGCTTAACGTCGTGTGGGTCAATCACCCCAGGTGGTTGGGTGTTTCCGTGTACCTGTTGCTGGGGTGGCTGGTCATCTGGGAGGCCCCGAACCTGTGGAACGGGCTGGGGCCGGCCATCACGATCCTGCTGGCCGTCGGCGGTTTGATCTACACCCTCGGTGCGCTGGTGTACGCCCTGAAGTGGCCGAACCCGTCGAGCCGTTTCTTCGGGTTCCACGAGGTCTTCCACGCCGCGACGATCATCGCCGCGACGCTGCATCACATCGCCATCTGGTTGACCGTCGCAATGTAGGCGCCGCGCCGCCCGCTGCGCCTACCCTGAATCCCATGGCAACCGCACTGTTCGATTCACCGCTCGGCCCGCTGGGGCTCGCGGCGTCGGCCCGCGGTCTGGTGGAGGTGTCGCTGCACGGGCGCGTCGCCCCGCACGGGCCGGAGGACGACCCGGCGGCGCGGGCGATCCTCGACGAGGCATGCCGCCAGCTGCGCGAGTACTTCGCCGGTGATCGCCGCGTGTTCGACGTGCCCTTCGACGTCGACCTCGGCGACGGTTTCCGCGGTCGCGCCCTGACCGCGCTTGGCGACGTCCCCTTCGGCCACACCATCACCTACGGCGGCCTGGCGGAGGCGGCCGGGTTCCCGAAGGCGGCGCGGGCGGCGGGCACGGCGTGTTCGACGAATCCGCTGGCGGTGTTCATCCCGTGTCATCGCGTGGTGCCGGCGTCGGGCGGAATCGGGAAGTACGGCGGCGGGGAGTCGATGAAGCGCGCGCTGCTGGAGCTGGAGGGGCTGCACACCTGACGAGTGTGCGTGACCGGGCCGGTGGCGCACATTCGTCGGGCCTCTCGGCCGTCGGGCTCGTCGGCGCTGACATATGTTGATGTATCAGCTAATATTATGTGCATGTTCGACAACGCCGATTCCGCCAGCAACACCACCGCCGCCACCACCGACGCCGCCTTCCGCGATCGCTTCGACGCGATGGTCCGGTCGCGCCGGGCGAACCGCGAATTCCTCCCGGACGCGCTGCCGGAGGACGAGATCACCGATTTCCTGGACGTCGTCCTCAGGGCGCCGTCGGCGTTCAACATGCAGGCCCGCTCGATCGTCCGGGTCGAGTCCCCCGAGGTCCGCGCGGCGGTGCACGAGGCGGCCCGCGGCCAGAAGCAGGTCCTCCAAGCCCCGCTGGTGTTGGCGTTCATCGCCGAGCCCGACGGGTGGGAGGACACGTTCGACGAGGTCGCGGCGCAGTACCTCGCGTCGGGCCAGTGGGACGACGCCGCTGCGGCCGCCAAGCGCGCGGGCATCGCCGAGTTCCAGAAGGTCCGCCGCGATCTCGGCCGGTCCCGCGAGTACGCGATCCGCGACGCGATGATCGCGGCGTCGTTCGCCATGCTCGCGGCGGAGGCCCGCGGGTGGGCGTCGTCGCCGATGACGGGCTTCGACGAGGAGGCGCTCAAGGAGGCCCTCGGCGCCGGCGATGCCGCCCGGGACGTGTCGGTTGCCCTGCTGCTGGCGGTGGGCCTGCCCGCGGGTGCGCCGCGGGATCCGGGCCGGTTGCCGCTGGAGCGCCGCGTCTACGTCGACCGGTACCCGCTGTAAAAAGCGTGACGACGGCCCGCGCGTGGGCGGACCGTCGTCAAGCGGGAAACTAGCGGGACAACTCCGCGGCCAACTCGACGGCCTGGCGGATGGCGCGCTTGGCGTCGAGCTCCGCGGCGACGTCGGCACCGCCGATGACGTGGATGCGGGGATCCTCGGCACCCGCGCCGAGGGACGACCGGTCGGACTCCTGGCCGGTGCAGACGATGATGTTGTCGACCTCGATGACCTTCTGCTCGCCGTCGATGGTGATGTGCAGGCCGTCGTCGTCGATGCGGTCGTAGGCGACGCCGACGTACTTGTGGACGCCGGCCTTCTTCAGCTCGGCGCGGTGCACCCAACCGCTGGTCTTGCCCAGGCCCTTGCCGATGGGCGTCTCCTTGCGCTGCAGCAGATGCACCTCGCGCAGGGGCTTTTCCGGCACGGGCGTGCCCACGCCGCCGGGGGCCTCGGCCGGGTCGACGACGCCCCACGCCTTGCGCCACTCCTCGAGGGTCTGGTTCGGCTCGCGGGTGAGGTACTCGGCGACGTCGACGCCGATGCCGCCGGCGCCGATGACCGCCACGCGCTGTCCGGCGGTGCGGCGGCCGGAGAGCAGCTCGTCGTAGAGGATCACCGAATCGTGGTCGATGCCGGGGATTTCGGGGACGCGGGGGACGACGCCGGCGGAATAGACGATGTGGTCGAACGGCTTGGTCACTTCGTCGGCGGGGGACGGCGCAAACGACGGGTCGGTGTCGGCGACATCCCGCTTTGCGACGTCCGCGGTGTCCCCGCCGGCGTCGTGAAGCTGATCCGCCGTGGCCCGGTGACCGAGGTGGACCGGCACGCCCAGGACCTCCAGGCGGCGGGTGAAGTAGCGCAGCGTGTTGGCGTACTCCTCCTTGCCCGGGATGGCGGCGGCGAGGCGGAACTGGCCGCCGACGGCATCGGACGCCTCGAAGATCTCGACGTCGTGGCCACGGACGGCGGCGGCCTCGGCGAAGGCCAGACCGGCGACGCCCGCGCCGATGACCGCGACGCGCTTCGGCGTCACCGCCGGACGGGGAGTGAGCTCCAGCTCGCGGCCGGCGACCGGGTTGACCATGCACGACACCTTCTTGTTGGCGAAGGTGTGGTCCAGGCAGGCCTGGTTGCACGCGATGCAGGTGTTGATCTCGTCGGCGCGGCCATCCCGGGCCTTCAACACGAAGTCGGGGTCGGCGAGCATCTGGCGGGCCATCGACACCATGTCCGCCTGACCCGAGGCGAGGATGTTCTCCGCGACGCCCGGGTCGTTGATGCGGTTCGACGCGCACACCGGCACGTCGACGGTGGCCTTCAGGCGGCCCGTGAGCTCGGCGAACGCCGCGCGCGGCACCGACGTGACGATGGTGGGCACGCGGGCCTCATGCCAGCCGATGCCCGTGTTGAGCAGGTCGACGCCCGCGTCGACGAGACGGCCGGCGAGCTCCTCGGTCTCCTCCCACGTCTGACCGTCGGCGACGAGGTCCTGCAGCGAAATGCGGTACTGCAGCAGGAAATCGTCGCCGACCTCGGCGCGGACGCGGCGGACGATCTCGATCGGCAGCGACATGCGGCGCCGCGCGGACCCGCCCCACTCGTCGGTGCGGTGGTTCGTCGCCCGGGCCAGGAACTGGTTGAGCAGGTAGCCCTCCGACCCCATGATCTCGATGCCGTCGTAGCCGGCGCGCTTGGCCAGCTTCGCCGACCGGACGTAGGCGCGGATGGTGCGCTCGACGTCGAACCCGTACATGCGGTGCGCCTTGAACGGGGTGATCGGCGACTGCGTCGTATCCGCCGAACGGATGAACGGGTGGTAGCCGTAGCGGCCGGCGTGCAGGATCTGCAGCACCACGTGCGCGCCGTGCGAATGGACGGCGTCGGTGACGCGGCGGTGGTTGTCGGCCATGCGCTTCGACGCCATCATCGAACCGCCGGGCAGCAGCCAGCCCTCCACGTTGGGGGCGTAACCGCCGGTGACCAGCAGGGCGGCGCCGCCCTCGGCGCGTCGGGCGAGGTAGGCGGCGAGCTTCGGCAGGTCGCGGGTGCGCTCTTCGAAGCCGGTGTGCATCGAGCCCATCATGACGCGGTTGCGCAGGGTCAGGGGCCCCGCCTGAATGGGCGACAGCAGGGTCGGGTAGTCGGTCGTGGGTGCCGGGCCGGGCATCGAGGTGGACATGTATGTCAGTATCTCATTTTTTCGGCGATAATGTGGTGCGAATCACGAAAAGTTCGCGGCGGTGAAGCAAGGCGGTGAGGCACGGCGCTGCCGCAGTGGTGAGGCGCATCGGGAAGCACCGGTAGCCTCGTCGCAGGAAGAGGAAGGGCCACGTGAGGCAGAAGAGGACGATGTGGGGCCGGCGCAGCATGTTGAAGCTGCTCGGCTTGGCCGCCGTGGGCGCCACGGCCGGGGTCGTCACGGGCCGTTTCATCGACGTCGCCGACACGGGTGCAAGCTCTGATGGCCCGGCCTCCCGCGCGGTCGGCGGGTCCCCGTCGGCCGCCGCCCCGGCTCCTGCCCCGCCGGGCCCACGGGTGCTGCCGACGATCGTCGATTCCGGTTCGCCGAAGACCATGCGCATGACCTACGGTGCCGATCCGCGCCAGTTCGGCGACTTGCACCTGCCCCCGGCGATGGTCGAGGGGGTGCCGGCGCCGACGACGCCCGCCGCACCCGCGCAGACTCCCGCCCCGAACGCCGCGCGCGCGGTGCCGCTGGTCGTGATGATTCACGGCGGCGGCTGGATGGACTCGTCGACGGCCGCCGGCACCGCGCATCAGGCCGAGGATCTGGCCGATGCGGGCGTGGCGGTGTGGAACATCGAGTACCGCGGCACGGGCGGCGCCGGTGGTTGGCCGCGGACCTACGAGGACGTCGCCGCCGCCATCGACGTCATCCCGTTCCTCGCCGATGCGTCGCCCGTGCCGTTGGACCTGGGTCGCGTGGCGGTGACCGGGGTCAGCGCGGGAGGCAGTCTCGCCGCATGGGCGGCCAACCGCGAGGCGCTTCCCGACGGCGCACCGGGAGCCCGCCCCATATTCCCCATCCGCAACTGCGTGGCCATGTGCGGCGTGTACGACCTGGCCCGCGCAATCCGCTGGGGAGACCCGTACATCCGCCCGCTGCTCGGCGGCACGCCCGAGGAGTATCCGGACCGCTACCGCAACACCTCGCCGATCGCGTACATGGCGCGCAACGTGCGGATGGTCATCCTCCACGGCCGCAATGACTCGGTGGTCGACGTGCAGCAGGCCATCTCCTTCGAGGCGGCGTCGCGGAGGGCACGTCGGCCCGTCGCCATGCGGCTTTTCGACGATGCCGCCCACTCGTCCTGGGGCGACCTGGCCGGCCCGCAATGGCGCGCGGCCAAGGAGGCCATCCTCCACCTGGTGGCGTAGCGGGGGAGAGTCGCCGGGAGTTCCCGCGGGAGCTTCGGTGGGATGACGCGGTGGCATGTCCCGTTCCGCATCGCCACGCGCTCGCGGGCGCGGGGGCTGGCGGCGGCCGCGGGCATCGTCGCCGGCATCGTCGTGTGGCTGGTGCTGACGCTGGCGGGCCTGGGCGCCCTGCTCGCCGCCGCGCCGTGGGTGCTGTCCGCGCTGCAGATCGCCGGCGGCGCGTACCTGATCTGGATGGGCGTGTCCGCCGTGAGGGCGGGCGCGCGCCAGTTGCGCTCCGGCGGCGGGTCGCCGCTTCCGCCTAACGACGCCCACCTCTCCGCCGATCCGCCCCCGCGTGGCCCCCGCCCGGAGTCGACGGGCCCGGATCGACGGCGCCCCGGCCTGCACGGCGCGTTTTTGCAGGGCCTGTTCACCAACCTGTCGAACCCCAAGGCCGTGATCTTCTTCGGCGCGGTGTTCTCCCGCTTCGTCACCCCGGGGATGGGGTTGGCCGACCAGATCCTCATGGTCGTCGTCCTCGCCGCGGTGTCGCTGGCCTGGTTCGGCGGCGTGGCGTGGGGCCTGGGGCTGCCGCGCTTCGCCGATACGCTTCACCGCGCCGGACCGTGGATCGACGTCGTGTCCGGGGCGGTGTTCCTGGTGCTGGCCACCGTCATCATCGCCGAAGGCGTCGCCTCGCCGTAGGGGCCGCCCCGGGAACGCCGGAGGCCCCCGGACGCGCAACCATCCCCGGTGATCGCACGTCCCCCGCGCCACAGGGGCGGCGTTCGCCCGACGCACGCCGGTCACCCGCTGGTAGGAAAGACGTAACCGCCTTTCGGGGCGCGATCAGCCGTCGTCAAGCAGCACGAATCAGCACAAGGAGAAAAGCAATGGCACGACCCGTCGCAGTAGTCACCGGCGCATCCTCGGGAATCGGCGCCGCCACCGCCGTCGCACTCGCCGCCGCAGGGTACGACGTCGTCATCGGCGCGCGGCGCGTGGACAAGCTTCGCGACGTCGCCCGGCGCATCGGCGACGCCGGAGGAACCGCCACCGTCGTCGAACTCGACGTCACCGACCAAGCCGCCGTCGACGCCCTCGCCGCCGAAGTGGTGTCGTGCGACGTGCTGGTCAACAACGCCGGCGGCGCATGGGGCATGGAATCCGTCGAAGACGCCGTCGAAGACAAGTGGCGCTGGATGTACGAGGTCAACGTGCTCGGCACCCTCCGCGTCACCCGCGCCCTGCTGCCCGCCCTCAAGGCCGCCAAGGGCGCCGTGATCACCATCGGCTCCATCGCCGCCCGCCAGAACTACCCCGGCGGCGCCGGCTACAACGCCGCCAAGCACGGCGAACGCGCCCTGACCGAGGTGCTGCGCCAGGAAATCGCCGCCGACGGCGTTCGCGTCACCGAAATCGACCCCGGCCGCGTGCACACCGACTTCTCCCTCGTCCGCTTCGACGGCGACGTCGACAAGGCCGAGCGCGTCTACCAAGGCGTCGAATCCCTCACCGCCGAGGACGTCGCCGACGTGATCACGTTCGTGGCCACCCGGCCCGCGCACGTCAACATCGACTTCCTGCAGCTGACCCCCATCGACCAGGCCGGCAACGCCGCCCCGAAGCCGGTGAAGTAGGCGTGGGTGCGAGCGAAACCGGTGCAAGCGGAGCGGATTCGAACCGGGGAGGCGCGAACGGAGGCGATGCGACGGCGGCGCAGCGTGCCGGCGGCCGACCGATCGCCCTGATCACCGGCGCGTCCCGCGGGATCGGTCGGGCCATCGCGCGCGACCTGGGCCACGACCACCACGTGCTGGTCGGGTCGACGACGGAGGAAGGGGCGGCCGCCGTCGTCGCGGAACTGCCGTCGGCCGAGCCGTTCGCCGCCGACGTCACCGACCCGGAGGCCTTGGCCGCCGCGATCGACGCCGCCGGACTCGGGGGAGAGGTCGGTATCGACGTGCTCGTCCATTCCGCCGGTATCTGGGCCAAGAGCAACGTCGCCGACGCCGACCGCGATGAATGGTCGCGTCTGCTGGACGTCAACGTCGTGTCCGTCGTCGACCTGACCCGCCGTCTGCTCCCGGCGTTGCGACGGGCGCGCGGCACCGTCGTGGCCATCAACTCCGGCTCCGGCTACAAGTCCGGCCCGGGACTCGGCCTGTACTCCGCGTCGAAGTTCGCCCTGCGCGCCGTCACCGATGCGCTCCGCGAGGAGGAACGCGACCGCGTGCGGGTCTCCTCGGTCCATCCGGGCCGCGTCGACACCGACATGCAGGTCCAGATCATGGGCGCCGACGGCTACGACGGGACGAAGTACGTCCACGTCGACTCCATCGCCGCCGCCGTGCGACTGTGCGTCGACGCGACCGAGGACTGCATCGTGGAGGAAGTCACCGTCCGTCCCAGGAAGTAGAGCGCGTTGCGGTCACGCGCCCCCAAACCACGGGGTCCACACCACGGGAACGTGTGGGACGGGCCGCCCACCAGCCGCCGCCCCCAAACCACGGGGTCTAAACCGCGGGGTCGGTCGTTTTTCGGCGCTAAACCACGGGGTCGCCACTGATCCCGTGGTTTAGACCCCGTGGTTTGGGGTGGGGGTGGTGGACCCGTGGTTTGTCGGCCCCCTTTGGGCCGTTT
>NZ_KV787116.1:75548-98564 GCF_001807025.1 Corynebacterium sp. HMSC11E11
CGGCGACCCGGCGGATGGAGACCGCGTGAGAAGCAGCCGGAAGGAGCGCGCCCGGGTGGCTGGAGACCCGATGGAGGCGTCTGGAAGCACCTGAATACGACAAATGCAGCCTCACGCCGGGTGAACGCCGGTATAACCCCAGGACGAGAAATCCAGAGGCTGCATTTGTCGACTAACTGCTGTGTGCCGGTAGATTGCGAACGTTTCCTACCGGGCCATCACCACATCCGGCGATAGCAACGGTCAGGCAGAAGAAAGGGCAGGCAGTCCCTGCGAAAAAGAGGGAAGGCCCCCACCTGCAAAAACAGGTGAGGGCCATTGCGGACCAGCAGGACATTGAACCCGCCTCGGGCGCTGCCCGACGGCGCGCCCCGGCGGTCGGCGTCGGCCAACCCACCGGGGCACGACGGCTAGTTCTGGTCCGGGACCGGCAGCAGACGCGGCACGACCTTACCGGTGGCGTTGCGGGGCAGGTCGTCGACGAAGTGGATGTGCTCCGGCACCGAGTGCTCGGCGAGGTTGTCGCGGACGATCTGGCGCATCTCGTCCGGATTCAGCGCCTCGCCGGCCTGGTTCTTCTTGCGGATGACGAACGTGTGCAGCTCGGCCAGCAGCGTCTTGGTGTTGTTCACGCCGACGGTGTGCAGGTCCTCGACGCCATCGAGGGCACCGAGCACCTCGTCGACCTCGCGGGGGAAGGTGTTCTCGCCGCCCTTGATCACCATGTCGTCGGAACGGCCGCAGACGTAGAGGAAGCCGTCCTCGTCGATGCGGCCCAGGTCGCCGATCTCCAGCAGGCCGTCGAAGGTGCGGAACTTGTCGCGGCCCGCCGCCAGGTAGCCGGTGAACGACAGCTCCTGCGCGGTGTGGATGCGGCCGACCTCGCCGGGGGCGACCTCGTTGTCGTCGTCGTCGAGAATGAGCACGCGGGCACCGATGGCCGGGCGGCCGGCGGAATCAGGGCGCTCCGCCAGCTCGGGGCCGGTGGCGATGGACGTCAGGCCGGCCTCGGTCGAGCCGTAGAAGTTGCAGACCACCGGGCCGAAACGCTCGGTCAAAGCCGTCACCAGCCACGCCGGGATGGCGTTGCCGGAGGAGATCATGAACTCGAACGGGCCCGGGTTCGGGCGCGGGTTCTCCTCCAGGTGGTCGTTGAGGATGCGCAGGAAGATCGCCGCCGACACCAGGCCGTTGACGCCGTACTTGTCGAACAGCTCCAGCGCCTTCTTCGGCTCGAACTGGCGCTGGGTGACCAGCGTCGCACCGGTGGCCATGGCGATGATGACGTTCGCCCAACCCCAGGCGTGGAACATCGAGGCGGACTGGTGGATGACCATGTTGCGGCGCCACGGAATGCGGTCCGTGATGGCGCCGAGGGTCGCCGGGGTCTTCGGCTCGTTGCGCAGAACGCCCTTCGGAATGCCGGTGGTGCCGGAGGACATGATGATGATGCGGCCCTGCTCGGGGCGCTCCTCCAGTTCGGAGGTGCCGTCGGCGTCGATGAGGTCCTGCATGAACACGTAGTTGTCGGGCAGCTCCGGCCGGTTGTCCGGGTCGGAGACGTGCGTGACGACGATGGTGCAGTCGCCGATGTCCTCCGGCACGCGATCGAGGAACTCCTCGTCGATGAAGAGGTAGTCGGTCTTGGTCTCGTTGAGCAGGCCGGAGATCTGGTGGGCGGACGAGCCGATGTTCATGATCATGATCTCGGCGCCGAGGAGGCCCTTGACGGCCATGGGCAGGATGATGCCGCGGCCGTTGCGGGCGACGATGCCGAAGCGGGAGTGCGAGCCCATGCCGCGGTCCTTCAGGGCGCGGGCCAGCGCCCACGCCTGGTCGCGCAGCTCGCCGTAGGTCAGCTCACCCTGGTCGTCGACGAGCGCGAGGCGATCCGGGTAGCGGTGGGCGCTCATGGTGATCAGGCCGCCGACGGCGAAACCCCACCGCTTGATGCAGTTGACGCAGAAAGGCACCTGCTTGGGCGTCATGTACAGCGCACCCGACTTGATCAGGGGCCGCAGAGACTTCGCGATCGCCTGCAGCTTGAACGGCAGCGGCAGGCGGGGCGAGGCGTTGATTTCGGCGGTCATGGTCTCTGTTCCTCCAGTGGGGTTTGCGGGCTGGTCGCTTCGCCGGGGAAACGGCGTTGGTCAGCGGGGCGCGCGGGCGCCATCTAGTTAGTGAGTCAAACTAATACGGGTCCGGAGGGATCCGCAATAAGTGGCGCGGCACACACACGTGCTACAGGGGTCATCGGTTTGTGGACCGGAATGTTACGCCCCGGTCACGGAACGGGTGCGATTAGGGTCGGATTTGGGTAACTCTGGCCCCATTCGTCACTTGGGTTGCAGCCTAACGCACGACGGCACATCGGGCGACGGTTGGCCGAAAAATTCCGTTCCCCAACCGAAGTGATCTCGGCTCCCCGTGGACCATTTCCGCTTTACGACGAACCCACCCCCGGGCGGTTCGCTCCGGGGGTGGGACAGGCCGTGATCGGGGACGACGCTAGCGGGGGTCGACTCCGGCGTCGTCGAGCATCGGCACGGCCACCAGGGCATCGGGGATGGCGAAAGCGTCGACGAGAACATCCGCCCACGGACCCAACGAGTCGACGAGATCGTTGATCGCCGCGCGCACCGCCTTGGTCCGCTGGCCGTTGAGCACGTTCTGCTCCTGGTACCACCCCGAGTGGGCGTTGATGGTCGACAACGCGAACAGCGTACGGACCTGCTCGAACACGTCCTTCACCGGCGAGCCGTCGTCAAGCGAGGCCTCCGCCTCGACCAACGCTTCCAGGAGCATCGAGTCGACGCGCGCCCACCCGCAGGCGATCAGGTGATCCTGGGCGGCGTCGACGGCCTCGACCGCGTCCTCGACGTCCATCTTCTTCGCGCCGCTCAAACGACGCGCCAGGGACTTCAACAGGCTCGACTCGCGATCCCCGAAAAGCTTCACCTGGTAGCCGGCGTCGAAGATGTCGGTCTCCTCGCGATCGGTGACCCGATCCATCAGCGACTGCACCGAACGGGCGATCGGCGTGCGCCGGCGCAGGATGTCGCCGACGTTCTCCACTCCGAACCGCAACATGCCCATCGGATCGAGATCGGATAGGCCGCGGGCGTACGCCGTGATCAGCTCCTTGCCCACCATCTGGATCAGCACCGTGTTGTCGCCCTCGAACGTGGTGAACACGTCCGAATCGTCCTTGAACACGGTCAGCAGATTCTCCGCCATGTACCCGGCGCCGCCGCACGCCTCGCGGCACTCCTGGATGGTGTCCGTGGCATGACGGGTGGCGGCGGCCTTCACCGCGGCGGCCCGCGACTCCGTCTCCCGCTGCTTCCACTGCTGCTCGTCGGTGGGCTCGGCGACGTCCCACTCGCCGGCGGCGATGAGCTTCTCCTGGGCGTCGAGACGCTCGATGATCTGGTTCTGCAGCAACGCCAATGCGTAGGAACGGCTCAGCCGCGGCAGCAGACGCAGCCGGTGCGAACGGTGCTCGATGAGGCGCTTCTCCTGGTCCGGCACCCCCTCGAACTGGCGGCGACGGGTGGCGTAACGCAGCGCGATGGTCAGCGACGAACGCGTCGCCGCACCAGCCGCCGCACCGACGGAAACCCGGCCCCGGATCAAGGTGCCCAACATGGTGAAGAAACGACGGTTCCGGGATTCGATCGGCGACGAGTAATTGCCGCGCTCGTCGACGTCGCCGAAGCGGTTGAGCAGGTTCTCGCGCGGCACCCGGACGTTGTCGAACATCAGGGTGCCGTTGTCCACGCCGGGCAGGCCGCCCTTGTAGCCGTGGTCGCCGATGGTCACCCCCGGCATCGGGTTGCCGTCCTCGTCGCGGATGGGCACGAGGATGCAGTGCACGCCGTGCGACTCCGCTGGATCGTGGTTGGCGTCGGTGGCGCTGCCCGGGGTGTGCAGCTGCGCGAACACCGCCGCCATGCGGCCGTGGCGGGCGGCGTTGCCGATGTAGGTCTTCTCCGCCGACAAGCCGGGGGAGTGGACGACGAATTCGTCGGTCTCGGCGTCGTAGGTGGCGGTGGTCTCCAGGTTCTGCACGTCGGAGCCGTGGCCGCGCTCGGTCATGGCGAAGCAGCCGAGCAGGTCCAGGTCGATGATCCGCGGCACGAGGTGCATGTGGCGCTCGCTGCCGAGGGCTTCCACGGCGCCGCCGAACAGGCCCCACTGCACGCCGGATTTCACCATCATTCCCAGGTCGGCGTGGCCGACCAGCTCCATGCCGGTCAGCGCCGCCCCGAGTTCGCCGGTGCCGCCGTGGGCTTTGCTGAACACGCCCTTCGGCATGCCGGTGTCGCGCAAACGCTCGAGGCGGTCGAGGATCGAATCGCGGGCCTCGTCGAGCGGCAGGCCGATCTGCGGGCGGAAGAACTCGTCGTCGAGCATGGCGCGGACGCGTTCGCGTTCTTCGGCGTACGCGCCGTCGAGGATCTTCTGCAGTTCCTTCGCCACGGCGGGGTCGGCGGTGGCGGGCAGTTTCGCGGGGCCCTTGCCGACGGTGTCGGGTTTGTCCTTTTTATCTTTGGTCTTGTCTTCGTCGGTGCCGTTTACGGCGACGTCGTCGCCGTGCTTCGAGGGTCGGATGGCGTCGTCGGTGGTGTCCATGGCACCACGTTACCGGCGCTCGGCGATCGTGCCCTCCACCAGCGCGGCCAGCGCGTCATCGTCGACCGGTTCGCAGGTGCCCAGCCACCGGTCCAGCGCATCCCGTTCGGCCGGCGTCACCCACAGTCCGTAGCGGTGCTTCACGGCGATTTGCCGCGCCACGTATTGGCAGCGGAACGCAGAATTCGGCGGCAGCCATGTCGCGGCGTCGCCGTCGCCCTTGCGTTGGTTGGAGGGCCCGTCGACGGCGAGGAGGTTCAGCGGGTCGTTGGCGAATGCCCGCCGCGCATCCTCGTCGAGCCCCTGCGCGCCCTTCTGCCATGCGTCCGACATGGCCACGATGTGGTCGATCTGCACGGCGCTCGACGTCGCCGATCCGCGTTGGAACGGGATCGTCGCGCCGGTGAACGGGTCGTGCAGCGTGCCGGACAGTGCCACGCAGTCGTTGGTGTTCGGTTTGATCACCACGTCGACGAGGTCGCGCCGCAGGATGTCGTTGCGCGTGTCGCACCCGTTGTGTCCCAGCGTCACCGGCACGTCGTCGGACCAGCGCTGTCCGAACAGGTCCCGGTCGTAGCCGGTTTTCGGTGCGCGTCCCTTGACGGCGAGGGCGTCCAGTTGCGCGCGGATGTCGGCCAGCGGCCCCGCTTCAGTGCTTGACGACGCCTCGTCGTCTCCGCCATCCGCCCCGTCATCGGGTGCGGCGTCCGGGTCGAGCGGCGTGGGATCGGCCGGTGCGGGATCGACCGGGGTGGATTCGGCCGACGTGGGGGCGTCCGCGTCCACGGCGGACGATGATGATGGGCCGAGAAGCTCCGACGTCGACGTCGTCAAGCCATCGTCGTCGACCACCGAACAACCCGAAAGGACCACGCCCGCCGCGAGCACGGCGACGGCCGCCCGGCGTGGGCCGGCGAAAAAGCGGGAACGAGACGACATGTCGCGACCATAGGACATCGCCCGGATCGCATGGCGCGCGGGCGGCCGAACATCGCACGTATGCTCGGCGCCATGATCATGACCACCACCCCCACCATCGAAGGCCGTCAGATCGCCCACTACATCCGCATCGTCTCCTCCGAGGCGATCTCCGGCGTCAACATGTTCAAGGACATCGGCGCCGGCTTCCGCAACCTCGTCGGCGGCCGCGCCGAAACCTACGAAAAGGAACTCGGCAACACCCGCGAAACCGCCCTGGCCGAGCTCTACGAACGCGCCCAGGCGCTCGGCGCCGATGCCGTCGTCGGCGTCGACATCGACTACGAAGTCCTCGGCACCGACAACGGCATGCTCATGGTCACCGCCTCCGGCACCGCCGTGAAACTGGCGTAACTCCCGGGCTCGGGTCCCGGCGCATCGGGTCCCGGTCGTGCGGGGCCCGGCCGCTGCTCCACGATCACTCCACGATGACGTGGCCCCGCGCGCCCATTTCCGCGTGCACCATCTGATGGTCGACGAAGGTGTACGTGCCCGGCTCGGGGAACCGCGCCTCCACGTACCCGCCCTGCGCCGCGCCGAGGAACAGCGCCTGGCCCCCGCCGGCGCCGTCGTCAAGCGTGAGCGCACCCTCCTTGTACATGCGGTGGAACTGCGTGCCCACGATGTGGAAGCTCATGCCCTTGTTCGGGCCCGCGACGAGCAGCCAGAACCGCACTGACTCGCCGGCGCGGACGCGGATGGGGTGCGCGAGGTACTGGTCGGGGTAGCCGTTGAAACGGTACGCATCCGGGGTTTCCGCCATGACCTTGTCGGCGTCGGGACCGGCCTCGCCCCAATACGCCTCGGACTGGACCAGCAGCACCTCGTGGTCGACCTCGGGCAGGCCCGGCGGGTCGATGATCACCGCCCCGTGCATGCCCGCGGCGATGTGGTGGCTCATGGGCATGGTCGCGCAGTGGTACAGCCAAATGCCGGCGTGCTCGGCGCGGAACCGATACTCCAGGCGCTCACCGGGCGCGATGTCGCGCATCGGCTCGTCGGGCGACACCATGCCCGCGTGGAAGTCCACGGAGTGGGACATCGATCCGTCGTTGATCAGCGTGACGACGAACTCGTCGCCGACCTTGCCCCGCAACGTCGGGCCGAGCGGAGCGCCGTTGAAGACCCAATGCTCCTGCTCGATCCCCGGCGCCGCGTAGCCGGTGAATTCGCTGGCCCGCAACGTGATCTCATGGACGTCCGTGTCGGGTGCGGCGTCGAGAATCGGGTCGATGGTCGGGGAGTCGGGCCCGGGGGTTGCGCCGACCCCGCCGAGGGCGCCGGGGGTCGCGTGGCCGGGGGCCGTGCCCGTGTGGGATTCGTCGGCGGAGCCCCCCGCGGAGCCACCCGCATCGACGACCAACGTCATGCCCATCTGCCGGTGGCCAGCAATGGTGCACCAACCGTCGACGTCACCGGGCACGACCGGAAGCTCGATGGTCGCGGATTCGCCCGGGGCGACGCGGCCCGTGTCCTGGCCGGTGGCCAACCGCAGGTCGTGGACCTGGGTGTCGGCGTTGACCATGGTGATCACCAGTCGGTCACCGGGATTGGCTTCGATGACGTCGGGTTCGTAGGCCATGTCGCGGGCGGTGACGGTGATTTCGACGGTCTCCCCGGTCGGCGTGACGTCCGCGGCCGCGGTGATCCCGCCGGAACCGCCCGCGCCACCGGACAGGGCGACGCTGACGGTGGTGACCAGCGCCAGCACCGCCAGTGCCGCCGTGGTCTGCGTTCCGAGGCGGCGGGAACCGGTCGACCGTTCGGTCGCGACGAAGGTGGAGGAGGTCTTGGCGACGCCGCCGGCCGCGGCCGTGTCACGCCGGATCAGTTCAATGGGCTCGCCACGGGTCGTGCGGGCTTTCAATGCCGTGAACTGCGCCTTCGTCGCCCGGGCGACGAGCGGCAGGTAAGACGCGAACGCGACACCGACGAGCAGCGAAAGAGCCACCTTCGTCCACGACGGCAGCGGCATCAGCCACAGGGCCAGACCGCCGTTGATGATCGCCCACCGGAACGCGCCCGCGCGGTCCATCTCGGCCATGCCGGCGCCGACCGGGCCGGAGCCGCCGCCGATGGTGGCGGGCAGGAGCTGGCTCATCACGCCGATGAGCAGCTGTGCGCCGAATCCGATGAGCAGGGGCAGGGTCAGCGCCGAGATGACGAACCCGTCGTCGAGGGCCATCACCGACGCGACGATGAGCGTGCCGATCAGCCACGCGACCGCCGCGGCCACCGACAGCGCCGGGTACGACAGCCGATCACGAGGGTCCTTCGCCACGGCGATGACGTTGTGCGCCCACGGCACGGCGGCGATGATCCACCCGGCGGCGACGATCGCCAAACCCGCCGACGCGGCCCAATTCACCTCGGTCAGCGCTCCCACGGTGGTCACCGCAATGCCCGTCACCTGCGTCAACAGCGACGCCTTCGGGTGGGAGTGCGGTGACATCCGGGTGCGCCACAGCCCCGGAAACATGGTGATCAGCGTGCCCGACGCCGCCAGGCCCAGGAAGCCGATGAGGTTCACGGCCTCGTGGGCGAGCAGCAGGCCGTCGTGAAGCGAATGGCCGGCGGGCGTCGCCAGCAGTGCGCCGAACGCCGCGCCGACCGGCAGCAGGCACGCCGATGCGACGTAATGCGCGACGGAGACGGCGAACGGGCGCTCGCGGCCGGCGGCGAGATCCCGCCCCAGCGACACCGCATGCCACGCCACCGCAAGCCCGATGACCGCCGCGCCGCCGACGGTCACCGGCCACCAATCACCGAGCTTGCCCGCGATGGTGACCACGATGCCGCCGTTGAGCAGATAAATCCGCGCAAGTTGGACGCGCCGGGCCTCCTCCGGGACGTCGACGCGCAGCAGCCTTTCGGTGAAATGCCGGCCCCACACGAGGATCGAGTTGGTCACCGCTCCAAGCGTGAACAGGTGGACCATCAGCCAACGGCCCTCGGCGAGGAAGGGGTGGATCATCGCGGCGACGATGATCGCCGCAAACCACCACCGCACCGGTCGACCCGCCTTGCGATGCCAGGAGACGCGGGTGGGGCGGGAGTTTTTCGGGCGCGGCGACATGCCTCAAATAATACGCAACAAAGATGCGGAATAAAATGTTTGCGATCACGCGAGGCCGGTCGTGCGGGACGCGGCGTGGAGGGCGACGGGCGATCGCCTGTCAGTCGGAGTGAAGTATATTTACCTGGATAACGGGGATCGGCCCCGGACCGGCTGCGAAGGGGGGATTCGGTGGGCACGATGGGGCACATGGGCGAGATGGCCGCGACGATCGGGCGGACTGTCGTCGTCATTCCCGCCCACGACGAGCGCGACCGCATCGCGGCCTGCGTCGGTTCCGTCATTGACGCCGCCCGGGCGACGGGCCTGCCCACGGAGATCCGCGTCGTCCTCGACGCCTGCACGGACGGCACCGCCGAGATGATTCCGGCGGGGTCGGGGGAGGTGGGCGTCGTCAAGCGGGTCATCGACGCCCGCAATGTCGGGGTCGCCCGCGCGACCGGCGTGGACCCGCGCGACCTGCGCGCCGACGTGTGGCTCGCGCACACCGACGCGGACACGATCGTCGACGCGGGGTGGCTCGCGGCGCAGCTGGCGCACGTGGACGTCGGGGCGGACGCGGTGGTCGGCACCATCGGCGTCGCCGACTGGGAACAGCGGCCCGGCCCGGTGCGACCGCTGTTCGAGAAGCTCTATCAGGATGAGCCCGGGCACGGCCACGTGCACGGCGCCAACCTGGGGGTTCGCGGATCGGCGTACGGGCGCGTCGGCGGATTCCGGCCGCTGGCGGAGTCTGAGGACGTCGATCTGGTCGCCCGCCTCGTCGAATCCGGCGCACGCGTGGCGCGGGTGTCCGACTGCCGCGTGGTCACCTCGGCGCGGGTGTCGCGGCGCACCGGCGGCGGGATGTCGGGGTACCTCGACGCGCTGTACGTCGACGGGGCGCCGACGGTTGCGCGGGAGTCGGCCCCAGCGTTGCGCGGGGTGATGGGCATGGACCGCGCGTCGGTGCGCGTCGCGGCGGAACGGCGCCTCAGCGTGACGGCGATGGCCGAACGTTACGACGGCGTGTACCGTCGCATCGTCGACGAGTTCCGCGACCGCCACGGCCGCTGGCCCATGGAGGGCTGGCTGCGGCGGTTCGAGGAGATGGGCCTCGTGCGCCGCGACGGCGGCGACTGGGTGCGCGCCGGCGGCTGAGCCCCGCGCTCCCTCAGGAACGGTCCGGGGCGGGGCCGAATTGCGTCAGCGCAGGCGCCACACGTCGATGCGGAAGTCCGCCTCGGTCCACGATCCGATGACGTCGAGCCGCGCCATCTCCGCGAGGCGCTCGTGCACGCCGTCGCCGTCGAGCTCCATGCCCTCGATCGCGTGGCGCCAGTGCACCGCGACGACGTCCGCGCCCGGTTCCGCCTGGTCAAGCAGCTTGTCGACGGCCCCCTCCAGCCGATCCGCCGGAAGGTAGTAGAGGATCTCGGACAGGACGATGAGGTCGATCGGGGTGCCGGGCAGCGGCTCGGCCTCGCCGAGGATCGCGTCGCGGACGACGACGTGATCCGGGGTGCGGGCGTCGGCGGTGCGGCGGGGCGCGTCGATGGGCTCCCACGCTTCGATGGCGTCGCAACGGCCCGCGAGATCCGCGGTGAGCACCCCGATGGAGCAGCCCGGCTCGAGCGCTCGGCGGTACTGACGGTGGGGCAGGGCGGCGAGAGTCAGGTCGTACTTGCGGCGTTCGTAGGCGTTCGTCTCGAAGCCCCATGGGTCGGGGCCGTCGGCGTAGATGCCCTCGAAGTAGTCGCGGTTCATG
The DNA here is from genome assembly GCF_001807025.1 of Corynebacterium sp. HMSC11E11. Taxonomy (NCBI): domain Bacteria; kingdom Bacillati; phylum Actinomycetota; class Actinomycetes; order Mycobacteriales; family Corynebacteriaceae; genus Corynebacterium; species Corynebacterium sp. HMSC11E11. The sequence continues at coordinate 85,985 of NZ_KV787116.1, forward strand.
TAGTCGCGGGTTGTGTTGTCCCTGCTCATGGCGTGAACACCCACTCGTCGCCGAGGAAGAATCGCTCGACCACCGCCGGCGGCAGGATCACGGTGGCGTCCGGGGCGTCGGATTGCGACGCCAGCTGCGAGGCGTGGGCGGCCAACGCTCGCCGCTAGTGGGCGAAGGCATCGGCGGTCATGTCTTCTGTGCGTGAGCCGCCCGCCGCCGTGCTTTCGGATCGCGGCATCGACACCCGACGCAGCCGCTCCCACGGCACGTCCGGGTCGCCGGGCCGCGCCCAGTGCCACATCCATACGGGGAACTCGAGCAGCGTCGCGCCTTCCCGCGCCGCGATCCAGCGCTGCACGGATTCCGCGCAGACGTGGTGGTCGGGGTGCCCGTCGCCGGACCACGTCACCGCCACCGTCGCGGGCGCTAATTCGTCGAGCACGGGATGCAGCGCGGCATCGACGTCCGCCGCGTTCAGGCCGCCGTCGGGCAGATCGAGCATCCGCAGGCCGATTCCGAGTTCCCGTGCGCCGTCCTCGCATTCCGCTTGACGACGGCCCCTCATCACTTCCGGGGCGACCTCCCCCGGGTGCGACGCAGAACCGTCGGAGACGCAGACGACGACGTCGAGTGGGTCTGGTGAGCCGAGGGAATCGGCAACGCCGGAAGAGTCGGGCAGGTGAGGGGAATCGGGGTAGCGCGAAGTTGAGCGCGCGGCTGAACGGGCGGCCATCGTCGCCCCGAGGCCGAGGACCTCGTCATCCGGGTGCGGGGTTACGACGACCAGGCGGCCGACGTCTAGCGCGATCGTCCGGACAGCGTGCTCGGCGAGCGCCTCGCACCACTGGTCGGCTGTGGTCACGCCGGCATCGTCGGTGGCCGCCAACCGGTGCCCGTTGGGGACGGTCACCGGTTAATGCTTCCGCCGTCGCGGCCTTCGCCGTTGCCGGAGGCTCGATCGTCGGCACCATTCGCGGCCTCATCGGCGGCCAGGCGAAGCTCACCGAGCCATTGTTCGTCGCGTTCGGCGTGGCACTGGCGCGTGTACACGGCGACGTCGGCGCACAACCGGTCCGCCATCGTCCGCACCCGAAGTGCGCGGATTCGCGCGGCATCGGCGTCACCGGGGTCCGCGTCGATCTCTTCCGCAGCGCCGATGATCATCCACCGGGCTGCGGACAACGCCGCGACCCCGACGCCCCCGTGCCAGAAGCCGGGGCGGTCGAGGTAATCGCGCGGACCGCCGACCGTGACCGCCGACACCTCGTCGAAGGACACCTCGCCGGTGGCCGTGTCCGCCATGCCCGCGTTGACCCACTTGTCCGCCGAACCGCCCACGCCGGGATGGCGCAGATCGACCGCGAACAGTCGGGGCGTGCCGTCGACACGGGCCGTGACCAGCGCATGCGTGCACCGGTCGACGCCCGAGCACCACGGCTTCACGCCCTCGAGGAGCCACCCGCCGGACTCGGAGTCGGCGGTGTCGGATTCGGCGGCATCTGCGCCGGCTCCATCCGAAACCGAGGGGTCGCGCCGGGCCTCCAGCACCGGGTTCGGGGGCTCGGCGGCCCACACGCCCCAGAACTCGCCGTCGGCGACGCGGCGGCCGTCGCCGATCTCGGCGAGGATCGCGTCGGCGTCATGGTCGGCCTCCGCCAACCGGCCCTCCGACACGTCCGCGCGGCAGCCCTCCCACAGGGCGAGGAACCGCGCGGCCGTGTCGCCGGAACCCGGCAACGGCAGGGTGGTGCGGGTCGAGCCGGGCAAGCGGATCGCGCTGGTCACGCGCGATCCCACACCCGGTGCTCTGGCATCAACTTCAGCAGCGCCTTCAACGCCTTGGCGCCGGAGTCGGCCAGGACGATGCCCGGGGCCTTCGAATCGACGTGACGCTCGACCAGCTTCCGGCCATCGCTGAACGCCGCGATGGCCTTCAGGTGGCGGAACGCCTCGCCGAGCAGCACCGCGATCTCCGGAGCGTCGAGATCGGCGGCCGCGATGACCGCGTCGAACTCGATGGAGCGGGTGTTGAAGGTGGTGCGCTGGACGGTGGCGCCGTCGCCCTTCTTCCCCAGGCGGCCGGCGTGGTCGGCGATGACCAGCGGCACCATGCCCGCCTCGTCGATGCCCTTGATGAGCTTGTCCAGGGCCTTCGCGTCGGTGGAGTCGTCGGCGATGATGCCCACCTGGCGCCCGTCCAGCGGGAACGCGCCGCGGATCTGCGACAACGCCGGAGAGGCGTCGGGCTCGGGCAGGTCCTTCACCGGCGCCGGCGCGGGCAGCCCCAGGCCGGCGGCCACGGACTCCGCCAACTCCTGGTCGATGTACGCCAGGACCTCGGCGACCACGCGGCGGCGGATGGTCTCGTCGAAGCACTTCGACAGTTCGAAGGTGTACGCGTCGACCATGTGGTCGCGCTCGACGGGCGTCAGCGACTTCCAGAACATCCGCGGCTGCGAGAAGTGGTCGTGGAAGCTCGCCGGCTTCTCGCGCGTCTTGATCGCCTCGGCGATCTCCTGCGGAACCTCGATGTACCCGCCGGCGGTCTCCGGATCGGCGAGGAACGGACAGCCGCCGTCGACCGAGTTCGGGTGGTACGCGCTCGCGCCGCCCGGCACCGCGTGCTGGCCGAAGCCGTCGCGCTGCATGTCGTTGACCGGGGCATGCGGCCGGTTGATGGGCAGCTGCGTGAAGTTCGGTCCGCCCAGGCGGTGCATCTGGGTGTCCTTGTAGGAGAACAGGCGGCCCTGCAGCAGCGGGTCGTTGGTCGTCTCGATGCCCGGGACCATGTTCGACGGGCAGAAACCGACCTGCTCGGTTTCGGCGAAGTAGTTCGTCGGGTTGGCGTTGAGCGTCATCGTGCCGATGATCTCCACCGGGGCGATCTCCTCGGGCACGAGCTTCGTCGGGTCGAGCAGATCGATGCCCTCGAAGGTCTCCTCGGCGTTGTCCGGGAACACCTGGACGCCCAGATCCCATTCGGGGAACGCGCCGGCTTCGATGGCGTCGGCGAGGTCACGGCGGTGCAGGTCGGGGTCGGCGCCGCCGGACAGCTGCGCCTCCTCCCACAGCTGGGAGTGGACGCCGAGCTTCGGCTTCCAGTGGAACTTCACCAGGGAAGTCTCGCCGGCGTCGTTGATCAGCCGGAACGTGTGGACGCCGAAGCCCTCCATCATGCGGTACGAGCGCGGGATGCCGCGGTCGGACATGTTGAACATGGTGTGGAAGGTCGCCTCGGTGTGCAGCGACACGAAATCCCAGAAGGTGTCGTGCGCGGACTGGGCCTGCGGAATCTCGCGGTCCATCTGCGGCTTCACGGAGTGGACGACGTCGGGGAACTTGATGCCGTCCTGAATGAAGAACACCGGGATGTTGTTGCCCACCAGGTCGTGGTTGCCTTCGTCGGTGTAGAACTTCACCGCGAAGCCGCGGGTGTCACGGGCGGTGTCGATCGAACCGCGGAAACCGGCGACCGTCGAAAAGCGGACGAACACCGGAGTTTCCACGCCCTCCTGCAGGAAGCCCGCACGGGTGATCTTCGCGGCTTTGCCGTTGGAGCGGAACACGCCGTGCGCGCCGGCGCCGCGGGCGTGGACGACGCGCTCCGGGATGCGTTCGCGGTCGAAGTGCTGCAGCTTCTCCTGGAAGTGGTGGTCTTGCAGCAGCACGGGGCCGCGGGGGCCGGCCTTGAGCGAGTGGTTCGTCTCGGCGCGGCGGACGCCCTGCGGAGTGGTCAGGTACTCGCCCTGCTGGGCGAAGTCTGTGCGGTCGGCGTGGACCGGGCAGCCGGTGGGCGTCGCGGGCTTCGGCGAGGTCTGGTCGTCCTTCGGCGGCAGTGGCGCGCGCGGGTCGGTGGGCTCTTCGTAGGCCACGGGCTCGGGGCCGGGGACGCCGGGGCGGACGTCGGCGGGGTCGTGCGCGACGTTCTTCGCCTTGGTCGCCTTCGCCTTGGCGGACTTGGCCTTGCTCTTGGTCTGCTTCTTGTCGCTGCTTGCGGACACGGCGATCACCGTCGCTTCCGAATTCGGGGCTGGTTGGGAGGCCGCCCCGTCAACCGTGGGTGAACGGGGGTTACGGCCTGTGGGCGCCAGCATAGCCCGCATCACGTGTTCGGGTGGGAAACCTCCATTGACGCCCGCGGGACCTTTGCTTTACGACGCCGACGCGATCCGTCGTCCGCCTCCTCACCACCAGTAGGCGGGGTACCGCAGGCGGCGGATGCGGTTGGCCACGAGACCCGCCGCGACGACCAGCGCGGCCGACGCGATGAGCACGGGCAGGAACCGCAGCGGGTGCTCCGGGGGCATCGTGACCAGCAACATCGCCGTCGCCGCCCCCGGGGAGTGGGCGCAGCGCAGGACGAGCATTGCGCCGAACGAGAGACCGGCCGCCAGGCCGCCGACCAGGATGGATCCGCCGAACCAGATGGCCAGCGCCAGTCCGATGAGCCCGCCGATGAAGTGGCCGAGGATGACGTTGCGCGGCTGCGCCAGCGGCAGGTCGGGGCCGCCGACGATGAGCGCGGCGGTGGCGGCCATCGGCGGGGTGAGCAGCGCCAGGTGCGTGGCGTCGGCGACGGCGCCGAGGATGAGCAGGGGAATGGTCACCGCGAGGGTGGCGGCGAGTATGTGCGGCAGCGGCGGCCGCGGTGGCGCCTGGCCGGACAGTGCCGCGAAGGCCCCGGCGATGCGATTGATCCGTGGCCGGGCCGCCGGTTTCCCCTCGCGCGACTCAGGCAAGGCTCAACGGGTCCGAGTGCAGCGGGTCCAGCGCCACGGCGCGGGCGGCATCGCGGGTGATGGTGCCGCGGGCGCGGGACACCCGAATGTCGCGTCGGACGGGGGAGACGTCCGCGATGGTGCGTGCGGCGACGCGCAGCCCCGCCGCATCATCGGTGAACGCCGCACCAGCCAGGATGACGTGCGCGGGATCGACGATGTCGGCGACGTTGGCCACCGCCAACCCCAGGATCCGCGCACGCTCGTCGAGGATCGCCCGGGCAGTCGAGTTCGTCTGCGCCGCGCCGATGAGGTCGGCCATGGACTCGGCGCGGACCCCGTGATCGCGGGCGGCGGCGAGCACGCCCGTGGCGCCGACGGCATCCTTCAGGGTTTCCCCGCCCAGCAGGTCGCTGTCCGGGGCCCGCAGGTGGCTGATCGACCCATCGCCGTGGACCGGACGGTGCACCGCCCCGTCGACGGTCCACGCCACGCCGATGAGTTCGCGGGCGTAGAAGTACAGCGACGTCGGCAAACGCTCGCCGTCGGCGCGCAACGGAGTCGCGGCCAACTCGGACGCGGCCATCGCCGCCACGTCGGGGGCGGCCAGGGCGGGCAGTCCGAGGCCGTCGGAAAGCATGCCGACCAAATCCGTCCGCCCCCAGCCGTACGAGCGGGAGGTGACCGTGCCATCGGCGGCGACGTGGCCCGACAGTGCGGCGCCGACCGTGCGCAGCGGACGCGCGATGCCGGTGCGCAGGCGATGGATGCCCGCGATGATCGAGTCGATCGCCTCCTCTGCGGCGACGGCGTCGAGCGGCAGGTCCAGGTCGGTTTCACGCAACACGCGGCCGACGGTGTCGAAGATCGCGATGTGCGTCGTGCGCAGTCCCATGTGCGCGCCCACGTGCAGCCACCGCGACTTCGCCGGGGCCAGCGGGATGCGCGGGCGGCCGGCGCCAGTGCCCGTGATCAAGTCGGGGCGTTCCTCGATGAGGCCGACGTCGAGAAGCGCCGTCACCCCGCGTGCCACGGTCGGCTGCGACAGGCCCGTCGACGCCGCCAGCTCCGGACGGGTGATCGGCCACTGCAGGCGAATCTGATGGTGCAGGCGCGCGGCGGGGGAGGAGGGCAAGCGAAATGCGGCCGTCGGGGCGATGGCAGGGGTCGGGGAGGATGCGGTCGCCGTGGCTCCGGCCGTCGCGGTTGCCGGAGCGCCCACGCGGCCGCCGGGCGCGGGCGTGGCGTCGGCGGTGCGGGCTGCGAGGGGCGCGGAGAGGGCGGCTGACATGAACCTCATCATGGAATAGACCGAACGGTCTGTCAATTTTCCTGCCGTAATCGACGCGCGGAACTGCGCATTTGGAAGCGGGGGGCGAGGAGGTGTGGCGACGCGAACAGGGTGGTCTACTTTTTGTTGGGCCGGTGTGGCGTCGACTCCTCGGCAGCCGGTGATGCCCGTGTGTCATGCTGAGCCCATGGAGCCTTTTGACGTAGCGATTCGCGACGAGTCCATCCGCCTCGGCCAGTTTCTGAAGCTGGCCAACCTCGTCGAGACCGGCGGCCTGGCCAAGGAAGTCATCGCCGAAGGTCAGGTCCAGGTCAACGGGGACGTCGACATTCGCCGCGGTCGTCAGCTGCGGGCCGGAGACGTCGTGACCGTCGCAGGCGTCTCCGCCCGCGTCGCCCGCGCCGAAGACGTCGACGACGACTACTTCGACGAGGCCACCGCCGACGACGACTTCGACCCGGAAAAGTGGCGCAACGTCCAGTTCTAGTACGCGGGCGGTCGAATGCCGGTCGTGCGGCTTAGCTGACCCGCCACAACGCTTCTCGGTTCCAGCCCGGCGTGAAACCCATCTCGGTTTCGGGCGTGAATCCGCTTCCGGCGGGGAACTTCTTCATCAACGTCGTCAACTCACTGGCGAAACGCGAGTTCGGGTTGATGCGCCGGACGAGGTAGCCCGTGATTGCGACCAGAAAGTAGATCTTGTTCGGATCGGCGCCTTGCAGGTGGTGGAGCTCGGAGTCGACCATTGTGATGTTGATCTTCTTCGGCGGGTAGATGGTGCTGCGATTCCAGACGCGAGCATTGTGGGCGCAATGATTTCGGAGGGTGTTCAAAGCCTTGAACCAGCCCCGCAGGATCTGCTGGTTCTTGACGCCGTAATGGGTCGACAGTCGACGTGAGTCTTCGGGCTTCATCAGCTTGAAGAGGCTGACGAGGCTTCCCATCGTCATGAACTCGGTAGCGGCCCAAAGCGGGACCTCACCGCCATACTTGGCGTTGAAATGGGCCACGAAATCTTCCTTCTTCGCCTTTTGCTGCAATGAATCGTACTCATCGCGCCAGTACTCGTACTGGGTGCGGGATTCACCGGGGATCGTGGTCAAACGCCTGCACTCATCTTCGTTGAGATGCCGGATATCGAGATGGGCGAATGGGCTTCTCTTTCCCACGTGGTAGGCAACCTGAGTCCGGAGACTGACTTCGATTTCCTGGATCGTGGAAAGCAGCAGACGTCGCAGCTTGTGATCGAAATCGTGGAGGGCGACCGCGTCGGCGAAGCGCGACCCCGGGCGGAAGCGGTCCTGCCGACGAGGCCGGCCTGTGTTTGCGTCCGTCTGCGGGGCAATCTCGCGCATGGGGTACGTGTAGGCGGAGAGCCGGTAATACCCGATTCTCTTCAGTTGTCGGACCGCATCGTTACGGTTTTCTATGGTGAGGCCCCGGTCCGCGAGCAAGCCGACTTGCTCTTCATAGTTCAAGTGCTTCTTCGTGTACTGCACCGTGCCCCCGCCTGAAGATGAAAACCGACCCATCGCTGCAGGTGGCGCAAGCCGGTTGCAGTGAGCGGGGTCGGTGTTTATGGCTTGACCATACCTGAGAGCAAGGATCGTGCACAGGTGGACTCGCCGGGTGAGGGGGTCCGGGCGGGGAAGAGGAGATCGGATGTCCGTCAAAATTGGAGGCGGAGCACGCGAGTGACATCGATCGGCATTCGAAAAAAATTGGGGTGGGTCACGCGCCACGCGGGCCGTCGTCAAGCAAGCGCCGCCGGGCACCCGGAATCGCTCCGGTACCATGTCCCGACGTGCGCGAACCCCGCGCAGAAGTACGAGCATCACCCGTGGAGGACCTCATGCCCGCTTTCCCCGCCGAGTTCGGAATGCCCGTCCGCGTCGACCTGGTGTCCAGCGCGCCCCGCAAGTCGGAGCGTTTCTACCGTGAGCTCATGGGGTGGGAGTTCCTGGCCTCGGGCGAGGGCGAAGGCCGCCGCGTGGCCAAGCTGATGGGCATGCCCGTGTCGGTCCTCTTCGCCGCCGATGAGCGGGACGGTTCCGCCGCGTCATCGGCCACCGCCGACCAGTGGCGCGTGAACTTCCACGTCGATGACGTCGCCGGCGTCGTGGCGAAGGCCCGCGAGCTGGGTGCGGACGTGGCGCGCGAGCCGGTGGCGCTCGTCGACGGCGGTGCGATGGCGGTCATCGTCGACCCGGCCGGCGCGCTGGTGGGTCTGCTGGAGCAGCCCGGCGAGCAGGCGTTCGTCGCCGCCGGCGAGCCCGGCGCCCCCGTGTGGTTCGAGCTGGTCGCCGGCGACGTCGCCGACTTCGATGACGTCGTGGCCTTCTACCACGAGCTTTTCGGCTGGGACATTGCCGTGCGCGCCCGCACCGAGCAGGGCGTGTACGCCGTCGCGATGGAGGGCGGGGCACCTTTCGCCGGTCTCGTCGCCGGGCCGCAGGTCGCCGGCCCCGAGCAGGAGGGTTCCTTCATCGGGTGGTTGGCGTACCTGGGCGTGGAGAACATCGGCCGCGCCGTCATGCGCACCCAGGAGCTCGGCGGCGAGGTGATCGTGCCGGTGCAGGACACCGAGTTCGGGCCGCTGGCGACCATCGCCGACCCGTCGGGTGCGACGACGGTGCTGTGCGAGGTGCCGCTGCCGCCGGAGGACGACGCCCGCGAGTCGGATCCGCTGCAGAACATCGATCTCAGCCAGTTCCAGTAGGCCCGCACGCGCCCGATCCGAATGCGCCGCCGCACCCGTAGCACCGGGTGGGGCGGCGCCTTCCGTTCATGTGGGGCTGTTTGGTTGCTTTACGACGTCAGCCGGGCGGCCACGTCGCCCGCGAACCCGGAGGTGGTGTTCGTGCCGCCGAGGTCGGGCGTCGGGTTGGTTTTCAGCGTGGCAATGACCGCCGCCCGCAGGCGAGTCGCCCGGTGGCGAAGGTCGTTGGCCGCGTCGTCGCTGTGATCGTGGTCGTCGCTCCGGTGCGCGAGATGGTCGGCGCACATCGCGGCCGACAGCAGGAACGCCGCCGGGTTGGCGACGCCGCGGCCCGCGATGTCGGGCGCCGACCCGTGGACGGGTTCGAACACGGCGCGGTCGGCGCCGATGTTGCCCGACGACGGCAGCCCGAGCCCGCCCATCAGCCCGGCGCCCAGGTCGGAGAGCATGTCGCCGAGGAGGTTTTCGGCGGCGATGACGTCGAAACTGCGCGGCTGTGTGACCATTCGCATGGCCACCGCGTCGGCGTTGGCGATGTCGAAGTCCACGTCGGGGAATTCGGCGGCGACCTCTTCGACGGCGTCGCGGATGATCGCCCCGGATTCGCGCAGGATGTTTGGCTTGTCGGCCACGGTCACCAGCCGCAGCGACGGGTCGGCGGCCCGCCCGGTCAGTGTCGCCGCGGTGCGCAGCAGGCGCCGCCACGCGAAACCGGTGGTCACGCGCAATGCGACGGCGGTGTCCTCCGGGGTCGAGCGGGCCACCGTCGGGTCGTGCGCCACCGCCTCCCAGATCCCCGCCATCGCCGGATCCGCGGCAGAGGTGGAATCGCGTCCGGTGGCGCCGCGCATCGAGAAGTCGTGCGAGTAGAGCCCCTCGGTGTTTTCGCGGACGACGGTGAAACCGAAACGCGGCTCGGACGATGGGGCGGATGATGGGCCGGACACCGTCGAGGGTGACGCGGATGCGGCGGCGTGCGATGTCCGCGTCGGCTCGTCGTGAAGCACATCCTCCACCGGACGCACGTTGGCGAACAGGTCCAGCCGCTGGCGCAGCTGCAGCACCGGCGAACGGTAGGTCAGGCCGGTGCCGCGCAGGTCGGCGGCGAGTTCCGCCTCCGCCTCCCGAGCCGGCTTCGAGGTGATCGCGGCCATCAGCGCGGCATCCGAGGACTCCAACGCCCGCCACGTCTGCGGCGGGACCGGATCACCGCCGGTGCGCCAACACTCCCAGCCGATCGGGGCGTCGGTGAAGTCCCAGGTGGGAAACGCCGTTGCAAGAACCGGACGGCAGGCGTCGACGATCTCCGGGCCGATGCCGTCTCCGGGCAACAACACGATGCGGTGGCGGCCGGGACGAGTCGCGGCCGCGGGGGTTTCGGCGTCTGAATCGGCGGTGGTGCTCATGACGCCGAGCATAGGAGCGCCGACGCGTCGAGGCGCCGACGCGGGAGTCCGGGGCATCGGCGCAACAACGCGGGCGCTGCGAGGCGGGGTTACGGCGCGAAGGTCACCGGCACGTCGACGATGTCCTCGAAACCCTCCGAGTGATCGCCGAAGACCTTCAGGGTGCAGGAATCCGTGCGGCAATCGACGCCCTCGCCGGCGGCCATGGCCGTCAACGTCACGGACGCCTCTCCGTTTTCCGGCACCGGCTGCGTTCCGCCGCGGTTGGACAGCCACGCCTGAGTGCCCGGCACCGTGCGGTCGCCGGTGCACGCCGGGGCCGGCGAACCCTCGGGGCGATCGCCGCAGATGCCCAGGTAGTAGCCGCCGTAGGCCGGGTTGAGGCCGGACAGCGTGACGGTGATCTCCGAACCGTCGGCGATGTCCTCGGCGGGGGAGACCTTCACGGTGACGCCGTTGGCGCTGACCTCGGCTTCGGTGGCGCCGGCGGTTTCGGTGGCGGCCTCGGCCGTGTCGGTGGTCGAGGTGGTCGTGCCGTCGGCGGGGGCGTCGGCCGCGTCGGTGTCCGCGTCGCCGCCGGAGCAGGCGGCGAGCAGCGCGACGGCCGCGATGGTCGGGGCGGCGAGCATGGTGCGGCGTGCACGGGCGGCGCGGGCGGTGGCGGCGGTGTGCTTCATGAAAGTGCTCCTCGATGCAGTGTCCGGTCCGCTGCGGGACCGGTCCGGGTCGTCGGTGTCGCTGTGCGCGGTCGCTTTGACCGCCAAGTGATGGCCGATGCTAACATCCAGCGGCAAGGCAGGCCTAACTAAGCATAGGCTATGCGAAACCTAAGCGATTTGTCTCCGCCAACACCGAACAGGAGCCACATGCCGACGTCATTGACCAGGCGACCCGGCGCCATCGCCACCGTTCTTCTGTGCGTGGTGTTCATCGCCGGCCTCGCGGGATGCGCGGGTCCGAACGCGGGAGGGAACGCGGGCTCCGGCGCGGGGGAATCGGCCTCCGCGTCCGCCGGCGCCGATTCCCCGGCCCCCGCCGGCCATGTTTCGGCGCAGCTGCCGCCCGAGGCGCCGGAGGTTCTCCTCGACGACCCGCGCCCGACGCTGCCGGTCACCGTCGACTGGGACGGCACGCCGGTGGAGGTCACGTCCGCGGATCGGATCCTCACCCTCGACCGTGCGGGCGCGCTGTCGCGCATGGTGTGGGCGCTGGGACTGGGCGACCGTCTGGTCGGCCGCGACACCGCCACCGATTTCCCGGGTGCTGCGGACCTGCCGCAGGTCACTCCGGGCGGTCACACGATCAACGCGGAGTCGATCCTCAGACTGCGCCCGGACGTGATCCTCACCGATGGTTCGATAGGCCCGTCCCGGGTGCTGGACACGGTTGCCGCCGCGGGCATCGCCGTCGTCCGCATGCCCGACCAGCGCACGCCCGACACCATCGCGCAGTTGGCCGAGCAGGTCGCCACATCGGTGGGCCTGGGCGAGCACGGCGAAGAGGTCGGGGCGGCGATCGTCGGCAAGCTCGACGCCGCCACCCGCGCCGCCCGCGACCGCGCCGACGGCCGGCGCATGATGCTGCTCTACCTGCGCGGCACCACCGTCGCGATGATCGCGGGTCCGAACTCCGGCGCGTCGTCGCTCATCGAGCGACTCGGCGGCGTCGATGCGGCCGACGGCCTGGGCTTGGACGCCGCATTCACCCCGCTGACGCCGGAGGCGCTGGTCAAGGCCGCGCCGGACACGGTGATCGTCATGAGCGACGGCCTCGAATCCATCGGCGGCCCCGACGGCCTGAACTCGTTGCAGGGCATGGCGCAAACCCCCGCCGGCGCAAACGGCAGCGTCATCGACGTCCCCGACTCGCAGCTGCTGTCCTTCGGCCCCAACACCCCGCGCGTGATCGAGGCGATGGCCGACGCGCTCTACGGAAAGGCCGACTCATGACCACAGTGGTGCCCCACTCCGTCGGCGGCCGCGCCACCGGCTCCGGCGGCCGCGCCTCCGCTTCCGTCTCGGCCTCCAATGCCGCTTCACGGCACCCCGCCGACCCCGCGGCAGACGCCGACCCCGTGGCGGCCGCCACCGAGCACGATCGCATCGACGCGGCCGCCCGGGCCAGGCGCCGCCGGGCCGTCATCGTCCACGTCGTCCTCGCGGTGGCGCTGGTGGCCACGGTCCTGTGGTCGGCGACGGTCGGCCAGTACGGCACCGGCGTGGCCGACTCGCTGAAGTCGATCGTCGGCGCCGGCGGGGAGGCCGGCGTGGTGATGTGGCAGGTTCGCCTGCCGCGCATCGCCTTGGCGCTGTTCGTCGGCGCGGGGCTGGCCATCGCCGGCGTGGCGCTGCAGGCGGTGTTCGGCAATCCGCTGGCCGAGCCGGGCCTGGTCGGCGTGTCCTCCGGCGCCACCGTCGGGGCCGCCGCGGTGACCGTCGCCGGCGGTGCCGCGCTG
>NZ_KV787117.1:0-2417 GCF_001807025.1 Corynebacterium sp. HMSC11E11
TAATTACGCACTCCAGATCCGGATGAGCCCGTAAACGGGCTGAAAGACAGAAGCACAAGCCGCGGTGATGCGGCTTGCCCGGAGCCGCTACAACGTCATCTATGCCCTGTTGACTCGGCGTGAGTTCTTCCGAGAAATCCCTGCTAGAAACATCGCCAGGGGTGTGTAGGCCGCTGCGTTGATCACCGCCGGCCCGCACGATGTGGCCCGGCGATCAGTGATGGCTACAACACCCCCATGCGATGTACGTGAAAGTCCACGCCTGACTATTGACAATCCGCATAGGGGCCCCCACGCGGATCGGGACTGAGTGGCGGCCGACCCCTCGGCCCAACAGCGCCCGGGGCCGCCCCCGCGGCCGGACGCCGCCACCTAGGCGCCGAACAGGGCCACTTCCGCCGAGCCGTATTCGACGATCTCAAAATCACTTTCCCGGATCTTCATCCCCCGCCCGTGCTCGATGTCACCGGAGGCCCGGAACTGGAGGCCGAAAACCAGCTCTTCCATGAGCCTCCGCCTTTCACCGCCGCGCGGACGAATGCGCGGTCGCGGATGCCTCGACCCGCGCGCTTCGAACTATCCCCTACCGCCTGGTCCCCCTCCCCTGCCCTCCCCATCGCCTCAAACCTCGTGGTTTAGGAGGGGGAAGATGGCGTTCGAGGGCTCAACAGCTCAAGCCCAGGACCGCCGACTTACAGCTCGTCGATGTGCTTGCGCTTCGGGTAGACGCGCGGGCGAGCACCGGCAATCTCCTCAGCGATGCGAACGACCTGGTTGGAGTAACCGAACTCGTTGTCGTACCAGACGTAGAGCACTAGGTGCTTACCGTTGGCGATGGTAGCCAGACCATCGACGATGCCAGCGTGGGTGGAACCAACGAAGTCGGTGGAGGCCACTTCTGGTGAGTGGATGTAGTCAATCTGCTGGCGCAGGACGGACTTCAGGGAAACTTCGCGCAGGTAGTTGTTAACCTCGTCGCGGTCGACCTCAGTGTCCAGAGTCAGGTTCAGCACCGCCATGGAAACGTCCGGGGTGGGAACGCGGATGGCGTTACCGGTCAGCTTGCCCTCGAACTCCGGCAGAGCCTTGGCGACGGCCTTTGCGGCACCAGTCTCGGTGAGCACCATGTTCAGGGTGGCCGCACGGCCGCGGCGGGTGCCCTTGTGGAAGTTGTCGATGAGGTTCTGGTCGTTGGTGAACGAGTGAACCGTCTCGACGTGACCGAACTCGACGCCCCACTTGTCGTTGACGACCTTCAGCACCGGGGTGATGCCGTTGGTGGTGCAGGACGCGGCGGACAGGATCTTCTCGTCGGCGTCGATGCCCTTGTGGTTGATGCCGTAGACGATGTTGGGGATGTCGCCCTTGCCCGGGGCGGTGAGCAGCACCTTGGACACGCCCTTGGCCTTCAGGTGCTGGCCCAGGCCCTCGCGGTCGCGCCAACGGCCGGTGTTGTCGATGACCAGGGCGTCGTCGATGCCGTACTCGGTGTAGTCGACGGTGGCCGGGTCGGGGGAGTAGATGACCTGAATCGGGGTGCCGTTGGCCCAGATGATGTCGTTTTCGCGGTCGACGGAAATCGTGCCGTCGAAGGCACCGTGGACGGAGTCGCGACGCAGCAGCGAAGCGCGCTTGGCGATGTCGTCGTCACCGTTCTTGCGGACGACGACGGCGCGCAGGCGGGCACCGTTGAACACGGCCTCACGGGCGAGGAGAATGCGGGCCAGCAGACGACCGATGCGGCCGAAGCCGTACAGGACGATGTCGGCCTTCGGGGTCTCATGCGCGGTGCCGATGACGTCGGCGAGCTCACGCTCGAGGTACTCGCCCAGATCGCCGCCCTCGGCCTCGAACTTGGTGGCCAGCGCGCCGAGGTCGATGGAGGCGGTGCCCAGATCCATCTTCACCAGGTGCTCCAGGATCGGCAGGGTCTGCTCGAGCGGAAGCTCCTGCGAGGTGATGCGCCGGGCGTAGCGGTGCGACTTGATGATCGACGTCTCCGTCGGGTTCTGCAGCAGACGGCCGAAGATAGAGGTGACGACGTTCTTCTCGCGCCGCAGCTGGCCGAGCAACGGAATCATCTTCTCCGCGAGGACGACTCGCTCGTTCCAGTCGCTGTGGTTGATCGGTGCCGGCGTCGCCATGGATCCTCCTGGGGTTCAAGGGGGCGTTCGTGAGGGCGGGATTATTCCGCGGCGAAGGAACGCCCGGGGGTTCTTTCGCGTGCTTACGGGGGTACTTTTCGGTTCGAAGAGTCCTCCTTCAAAAGTACGTCTTTCCCGCAACGCACGTCCCACCGGGTGCACCGACACGCCCAAAGGGGTGTACCGGCCGACGACACACGCAACCGACCCGGCACCCGCCCGCGCCCCTGCACCGAAAACGCCGCGACCGGCCACCCCATGGGTGACCGGTCG
>NZ_KV787118.1:0-15850 GCF_001807025.1 Corynebacterium sp. HMSC11E11
CGGCCGTCACCGGGTCCCCTCCCCGCCGCCGCGCCGCCGACGCCCGGGTGGGCGCCGGCACGAGCGTCATGGCCTCCTGCGCCGGATGCGGCACCTGGCCGTCGACCGCCAGTCTCAGCAGGGCCGCACCCACGACCGCGCCCATCACGTGCCGCGCCGAGGCGTCGCCAAGCTCCTTCGCCGCCAGCACCACCGCCCGCCTGGGCCCCGCGTACGGCCCGCACGACCACGTCGGGGCGGGCACGTGCACCTGCGGCGACACCCGCACCGGCGGCCGCGCGAACTCGCGGCGGCACTCGGCGCACGGCACCTCCGGCGCCCCGCACCCCGGGCACGCCCGCGGCACGACCAAGTCGGCCAACTCCCCCCACATGCCGGGGAGATTACTCCACGGGCACCGGGGCCGCCCGCCCCTGCACTCCCGGCACCGCACGCCAGAACTGGGCCTCGCCCTCGCCGGTGACCAGCTCCATCAGGGCGTTGTCGTCGAGCGCGTAAATCTTCGACGACGTCGCCGACACCACCGTCACCGGCGGACTGAGGTTGAGCTTCGGCAGCATGTAATTCACCGAACCATCCGGGTAGACCCGCCACATCGGGGACTCCTCGCCGTAGGCGCCCACGATGATCGTCGAGTTCGGCGCCCACGCCAGCGTCACCGGGGTCACCCCCTCCGACAGCGTCAGTTGGCGCGCGTTGACCAGGCGCCACGGCCCCGTGTCCGTCTGCACGATCGTGGCGATCCACACGTTACCGCCCGCGATCATGGCCACCTGCGTGCCCGACGGGTCGACGCGCAGCTCCGAAATGCCACCGTCGATCTCCGCGATGCCGGTCATGTCGATCTCCTCGACTGCCGGCACCGACGAGGAGTTGCCCACCAGCCGCATCACGCGTTCGCCGTCGACGACGGTCCACACCGACGCGGCATCCGGCGACCAGCTCGGGCGGGTGAGGCTCTGCGCGGTCAGCACCGTCTTCGGGTCATCGCCGGCGCGGCCCAGCAGCAGGGAGGATTCGCCCAAGCCGCCCCGGTCGACCCGGGACACGCCCGCGATGAGGCGGGTGCCCGCCTCGTCCACGCCGATGCTCGCCGACACGAGGACGTCGCCGCCCTCCGACGTCCACCCCGGCAACGCCCGGTCGCCGTCGTCGGTCACTTCCACGACGCCACCGGCCTCCACCGCGTGGAGCGGCACGCGGTCGCCCGGCCCCTTCGTCGGGTCGAGCGGGCGCAGCTCGTCGGAATCGCGGGTCCACGGGCCGGGGTGCGATTCGACGAGCGGTCCGTCTTCGTCCTCCAGCGTCCACGGGCCGCGAACGTCGGCCGACGACAGCGTCCACACGATCTGCGCCGCCAACAACCCGCGCAGGGTCTCGTCCAGATCGCCGAGGCCCGTCATCCGGATCACCCGGCCGGGCCCCTCCTCATGGGGACCGATCTCGATGGTCGCGTCCGGCGGCAGCGCCGTGGTCACGCCCGGCAACAGACGCGGGCGCGGTCCGCCGCGCATGGTGTGCAGCAGCTCCATGGCCGCGTCGTCGACGCCGCGGTAGATCCACCTGCGATCCGGCACGAGCTGGTTGCCCGACGGGTCGAGGAAGTACACGTTGCGGGGCGCATGGCTGTCCAGGAACGCCTGGCGCTCCAGCAGCACGCCGTCGGGCAGTTCGGCGATGCGCCACTGTCCCTCGTCGTTCATGCGGAGTTCGATGGAATCCTCGTACAGCGCCGACTGCGTCTCGTACGCGCCGCCGGGAGCCAGCGACCCGACGATGGTGGCGCGGGTGCCGAAACCGCGCACGTCCTCGTCCTCGCTGCCGTCGCCGATGACGTTGATGCCGTCGACGATCCACGTGGCCTCGTGCGGGTTCCATCGCTCGCGGGCCGCCTCGGTGAGGAAGGCCTTCGCCGCGGCGTAATCGTCGGTCGGGTGGGCCGACGCCGCGTAGAAGTCGCGCAGCACCAGGTCCGGCGCCGCGTCGGGTCGTGGCGTGGGCACCTCGACGTCGTGCGCCGGGGCTTCGAAGGTGCGGATCGCCTGGGGCGTGGTGTCGCCCGGCAGGGTCGTGCAACCGCCGAGCACCAGAGCGGCGGCGCTCACGGCGGCGACGATGGCCGTGCGGTTCCCGCGGGTCGTGCGTGGGCGGGGCGTCATGGCCGGTCTCCTTCCGCTTCCGTTTCCGGATCCGGTTTCGGTTCCGGTTCCCGCTTTGCGACGAGCGCGTCGAAAACCTCCGCCCGCGGAGCCGGTGCCGGCGCTCCGGGGACCTCCAGCGGAAGCGGTTCCGTGTCGACGGGTCCGCCGGGTTCCAGGGGCAGGCGCAGACGGAAGCAGCTGCCGATGCCGGGAACGCCGTGGGCCTCGAGCCGGCCGCCGTGGAGCAGCGCGTCCTCGCGGGCGATGGCCAGGCCCAGGCCCGTGCCGCCCGTGCGGCGTTCGCGCGAGGGGTCGGCGCGCCAGAAACGATTGAACACCAGCTCTTCCTGCTCGGGTTTGAGTCCCACTCCCCGGTCGGTGACGGTGCAGGCGACGACGTGGTCGTCGGCGCGTAACGCGATGATGACGGGGTTGCCCTCGGAGTGGTCGATGGCGTTGGCGATGAGGTTGCGCAGCACCCGCTCGATGCGTCGGGAATCGACGCTGGCCGGCACCGGTTCGTCCGGCATGTCGAGGATGATCTCGGTGCCCGATTCCTGAGCCACGACCTGCAGGGGCAGGTACGCGGCGTCGATGCATTGGCGCATGTCCACGCGCTCGGCGGACAGGTCGGCGACGCCGGCGTCGTGGCGGGAGATCTCCAGCAGGTCGGCGAGGAGCATCTCGAAGCGGTCGAGTTCGGCGATCATCAGCTCGGAGGCCCGCTGCGTGGCCGGGTCGAGATCCTCCGCGCCATCGGCGATGAGGTCGGCGGCCATGCGCACGGTGGTCAGCGGCGTGCGCAGCTCATGCGACACATCCGACGTGAACTGGCGCTGCAGGTCGCCGTACTCCTCGAGCTGGTGGATCTGCAGCGACAGCGACTCGGCCATCTTGTTGAAGCTCACCGCCAGGCGGGCCATCTCGTCCTCGCCTTCGACGGCCATGCGCTCGCGCAGGTGACCGGAGGCGAAACGCTCGGCGATGCGGGCCGCCGACCGGACGGGCCCGGTGACCTGATTGGCGAACAGCCACGTGATGCCCACCAGCAGCAACGTCATGACGACCGTCGCACCGGCGAACAGTCCGCGCACCAACGCCAGGGTCGATTCCTCCGCGGTGAGCGGCATGATCAGGTACAGCTCCAGGCCCTGCACGTCAGACGACGTCGGCGTGCCGATGACCAGCGCCGAATAACTCGACCCGTCGCGGGCCTCCATCACGGCGTACTGGTAGCTGACCTGCCCTTCCTGGATGAAGGGCCGCAACTGCACCGGCACGTATCCGTCGACGGGCGACCGGATCGCGTCGTCGTTGCCGCCGGGGGCGATGAGCACGGCATCGTAGACCGTCGCCGACCCCGTCGACGTGCCCGACTGACGATCGGCGAGGGCCTCGCGGCCGGCGTTGAGCTTGGCCTGCACGCCGTCGGCGCCCGACGCCGCGATGGTCTGCTCGACGACGACGCGGGCGCGATCGATCTCCTCGTTGGCGACGTTGAACTTCGCGTCGAGAAGCCGCTGCGCCACGATGGACACCAGGGCGAAACCGAGCATGCCGACGACGAGCACCGACACGACCATCACGGACGTGACCACCCGCACCTGCAGCGACGTGCGCCACGAACGCAGGATGCGCTTCCAAGCCCGTCCCAGCCAGTCCCCCGGCTTCCACCAGCCTTCCGCCATCGGTTCCCTTCTGCCCGCCGCGCGCTATTCGCCGGTCTTGTAGCCGACGCCCCGGACCGTCAGCACGATGCGCGGGTTCTCCGGATCCACCTCGATCTTCGAGCGCAGGCGCTGGACGTGGACGTTGACCAGGCGCGTGTCGGAGGAATGACGGTACCCCCACACCTTCTCCAGCAGCTCCTCGCGGCTGAACACCTGCTTCGGGCGCTGGGCCAGCGCCAGGAGCAGATCGAACTCCAGCGGGGTCAGCGCGATCTCGCGGCCGTCGCGGGACACCGCGTGGCCGGGGACGTCGATGACCAGGTCACCGACCTCGATGACCTCGCCGGGTTCCTCGTCCTGGCGGCGCAGGCGGGCGCGGACGCGGGCGACGAGCTCCTTCGGCTTGAACGGCTTGGTCACGTAGTCGTCGGCGCCCGACTCCAGGCCCAGCACGACGTCGACCGTGTCGGTCTTCGCGGTGAGCATGATGATCGGCACCGAGCTTTCCTCGCGGACGCTGCGGCAGACGTCGACGCCGCCCATGCCGGGCAGCATCAGGTCCAGGAGGATCAGGTCCGGGTTCTCACGCGACGCGGCCTCCACCGCTTCCAGTCCATCCCCGACGACCACCGTGTCGAAGCCCTCCCGCTGGAGGACCATGGTCAGCATTTCGGCGATGGCGGGGTCGTCGTCGACGACCAGGATTTTGGCGCTCATGCACCCCATCCTATCCGTCCCGGCACCGCTGCCGTCCACCCTGGCCCGGCCGCGGCCCACCGCTGCTCGGCTACCGCCCGATATCGTCGAGGACTCGTGCCGCCAACTCCTCGGCGCAATCCCCCGCCACGTGCCACGGCGACGCCCACGACTCCGCCGCCAAATCGGCGTACGCCGCGGCGACGCGGCTCTGCAACCCGCCGTCGCGCTCGTAGGCGTCGCGGGTGCGGGACACGTCGGCGGCCTCGCGGTGCTTCGCCCGGCGCGCCGCCTCCGCCACGCCCGTACCCAGGTGCACCTGCAGATCCGGCACCGGCATCCCGTGCTTGCCGAACTCCTGCTCGTACACCCACTCCACGATCGCCCGGTCGCCGGTGCGCCCCCACGAATAGGCCGCGTTGGAGGCGACGTACCGGTCCAGGATCAACACGTCGGCCGACTCCGCCGCCGCGATCACCTCGTCGCGCATGTCCCTGCGGTCCAGCGCGAACAGCAGCGCCATGGCCCACGCCGACTCGGCGACGTCCCCGAGCCGACCATGCAGGGCGTCATCGGCGAAATCGGCGAAAGGCGTGCGACCGTACGCGGGAAAACCGAGCTTTGCGACGCTCACGCCGGCGTCGTCAAGCCTGCTTTCCAGGGCACGCGACAACGTGTTCTTGCCGGCCCCGTCGATGCCCTCGACCGCGACGATGTACCCCATCACCGATGACTTCCCCGACCCATGACTTCCCCGACCTAGTAGCGGTAGTGCTCGGGCTTGTACGGGCCCTCGACGTCGACGCCGATGTACTCCGCCTGCTCCTTGGTCAGGGTCGTCAGCGAACCGCCCAACGCCTCCACGTGGATGCGCGCCACCTTCTCGTCGAGGATCTTCGGCAGGCGGTACACCTCGTTGCCGTACTCGTCGCCCCGGGTGAACAGCTCGATCTGCGCGATCGTCTGATCCGCGAAGGACGTCGACATGACGAACGACGGGTGCCCCGTCGCGTTGCCCAGGTTGAGCAGGCGCCCCTCCGACAGGACGATGAGCGACTTGACCTCGCCGTCCTCGTGCTCGAAACGGTACTCGGCGACCTGCGGCTTGATCTCGATGCGCTCGACGTCGTCGCGGTGATGCAGCGAATGCATGTCGATCTCGTTGTCGAAGTGGCCGATGTTGCCCAGCACCGCGTGATCCTTCATCTTGCGCATGTGCCCGAAGGTGATGATGCCCATGTTTCCGGTCGCCGTGATGACCACGTCGGCGTCGCCGATCGCCTCCTCGACCGTGACCACCGGGAAACCGTCCATCAGCGCCTGCAGCGCGTTGATCGGGTCCACCTCGGTGACCCGCACCCGCGCACCCTGGCCGGCCAGCGCCTCCGCCGACCCCTTGCCCACGTCGCCGTAACCGCACACCAGGACGTTCTTGCCGCCCAGCAGCATGTCCGTGCCGCGGTTGAGGCCGTCGAGCAGGGAATGGCGGGTGCCGTACTTGTTGTCGAACTTCGACTTCGTGACGGCGTCGTTGACGTTCATCGCCGGGAAGGGCAGCACGCCCTCCTCCGCGAAGTGGTACAGGCGGTGGACGCCCGTCGTGGTTTCCTCGGTGACGCCCTTGACCGCCTCGGCGACGCGGGTCCACAGATCCGGCTTCTTCGCCAGCACGCGGCGCAGCATCTCCTTGAAGGCCACGAACTCGTCGGAGTCGTCGTCCTCCACCGGCGGAACCACGCCCGCCTCCTCGTACTGGCGGCCGCGGATGACCGCCATCGTGGCGTCGCCGCCGTCGTCGAGGATCATGTTCGGCAGCTCGTCGCCCCAATCGAAGATGCGCTCCAGGCACCACCAGTACTCGTCGAGGGTCTCGCCCTTCCACGCGAACACCGGCACGCCCTTCGGATCCTCCGGGGTACCCTCCGGGCCGACGACGACCGCCGCGGCGGCCTCGTCCTGCGTCGAGAAGATGTTGCACGACGCCCAGCGGACCTCGGCGCCCAAGGCGACCAGGGTCTCGATGAGCACCGCCGTCTGAACCGTCATGTGGATGGAACCGGCGATGCGGGCGCCGGCCAGCGGCTGCTCCTCGCGGTACTCCTCCCGCAGGGCCATCAGGCCCGGCATCTCGTGTTCCGCCAGGCGAATCTGGTGGCGACCCGCCTCCGCGAGCGAGATATCGGCGACCTTGTGCTCGATGACAGTCTGGGACATGCGACCTCTTCCGTGTTCCGTGTGCGCGACGTGTTCCGCTGCGCTGTCAGGGCATCATGCAGCGCAACATGCAATGCTCACCAGGCTAGTTGACGGCCTCGGCGAAATCCTCGACGGCCTCCTGCTCGTCTTCGGGCAAACCGGGGACCAAAACGTCGAACGTCTCCGCCGCCGCCTCGCGCAGCTCCTCCGGACACGAGCCGATGCCCTCGCGAATGAACGGGTACTCGTCGACGAGCTGGCCCGCGCTGAACGGCGCACCCGACCAGATCGCCGCGACGGTGGCGGCGCCGAGACCCGCGCGGGCCTCGTCGTCGTCCGCGTCCCCGGCGGCCAGGCGGCAGGCGTCGAGCAAGGCGCCGGACAGATCGTCGTCCTCGAGGACGGACACCTCCTCGAGCAGGTCGGTGACGGCGTCGCTGCTGAAGATGATGGAATCCCACGTGGACATTGGCGCTTCTCCTTCGGGTGCCGGAACGGGATCTCGCCGCGATCCCCCTCATACCCCGATGTTCTACCCCACGACGTGGCGCGGGGGCGACAGTTGTCCTTCCGGGAACCTCGCGAAGGGCCCCGACCACCCCCTCCGGTCCCCTTTCCAGAAGATAACGAGTGTGTTAAGTTAACCGCCAAAACGGTGATCGAATCTTTATCTGCAGCGCAGCCACCGGGTTCGAAACCGTCGACACCACGGAAGGGAGACGGGGATCATGCGCATCAGAACCGCAGGCCTGGCGATCGCCGCCATCATGGCCGCCGCCACCGCAGGGTGCGCCGGCGCCTCGGCGATCGACGGCCCCAACCCCGCCGAACCCGACCAGGAGCACCTGCCCCGCGTCGCCGACGACTCGGAGCTCGGCGAAGACCCCTCCTCGAACTCCGCCTCCACCCAGGCGCCCGACCGCGCCACCACCGTCGTGCCGACGCCGTCGCGTCCCGGCCGCGGCAATGCCGCCGAAGACCCGTACCTGCCGCCCCGCGCCGTGATCCCCGCGCCCACGGGCACCCCGGACGTTCCCCCTCCGCCGTCGTCGCCGACGACGCCCCCGATCGAATCGTCGACCACCCCCTCGGAGACCCCCGAGTCCACCACGCCGACGCTCCCGACGCTGCCCACCCCGGAGCGCCCGAAGCCGCTGCTGCCTCCGGACGGCGACTCGGCCGGCTCCCTCTGGCCCTTCGACGAGCCGGAGAAGCCGGAGGATCCGGAAAATCGCGGAAAGCCGGAGAAGCCGAACAAGGGCACCGACACGGCGCAGAACGGGACGAACGGCACCTCCGGGGCAAACGACGCCCCCACCAAGCCCGACACCACCGCCGCCGACGACGCGGACAAGGGCACGAACGCCACCGGAGCCACGGCCAACGGCTCCGACCGGGCGGATCGGGAAGACTAGGCGCCCGGTTTTACGCAGGCACCGAGGCCACGAACGCCTCGACCGGCGCGCCGCCGACCGACCGCAGCACGCGGTCCGTCTCGCACGCCGGCACCCACGCCGCCCCACCCGGGGACAGGCGCACCTCGCCGGACCGCGACGACACCTCGGCGGCGCCCTCCACGACGAGGACGATGGCCGCACCCGTCGTGGGCACCGCCACCGAATCCCCCGCCGGGATGCTGACCCGCGTCAGACGGAATTCGGCGGCGGCGGTCGGGTACGTCGACACCGCACCGTCGACGATCGGACGGACGACCGGATCCACCGCCGGAGAGAAATTCAACACCCGCAGCAATTCCACGACGTCGACGTGCTTCGACGTCAAACCGCCGCGCAACACGTTGTCGGAATTGGCCATGATCTCCACGCCCATGCCCGACAGGTACGCGTGCAGCTGTCCCGCGCCGAGGTAAATGCCCTCGCCGGGCTCCAGGGTGATGCGGTTGAGCAGCATCGACGCCAGCACGCCCGGATCACCCGGGTACCGCGCCGCGATGTCGGCGGTCGTCGCGGCAACCTGGCCGACCCAACCGTCGCCCTCGTACGCGGCGCACGCGGCGCGCACCGCCTCGACCAGATCGCCCAACACCCGGCTGGGCAGGGTGAGCCACGTCGTGAACAACGCACGCAGCCCCTCTTCGGCGGACGGCGCATCGAGCAGCACCGTGTAGTGGCCGAGTTCCGGGATGGCCAGCTCGTCGAAAAGCTCCCGGGTCCGTTCCACCGGCCGGAAACCGGCCAACGCCTCGAACCGGGTCAGCGCGACGATGAGCTCCGGCTTGTGGTTCGCATCGCGGTAATTGCGGTGCGGAGCCGTCGGCGCGATGCCGAGCTCGTTCTCCGCCGCATACCCGGCCTTCGCCTGCTCCAGCGTCGGATGCGCCTGCAGCGACAGGGGCTCGGCGGCGGCGAGGATCTTCAACAAAAACGGCAGCGTACCGTCCGCCATGCCCGCGGCCAGGCCCAGCGCGGCATCGGGGTCATCGGCGATGACCTCCGTCAACGGCCGCCCCGCCACCGGCGACGGAGCCAACGGATGCGCCCCGAACCAGGCCTCCGCCTGCGGCCGCGCCGACGGCGACTCCTGCCCCATGAGCTCGGCGATCAACGTCCGCGACCCCCACGGGTACGACTGCATGACCGCATCGATGCGCTCCATCGGGCGTCATCCCTCCTCAGGTACATAAGCCGCCGCCGCAGCCACGCGGGCCGCGGTGACGCAGACGTCCACCAACGGATGGCGGACCTCGACCTCCTCGGCGGGGCATTCCACGCGGGCCCACTCGAAGGGCTCCAGACGCGCACGAACGGCCGGCGCGTCGGCCGGGGAAGTCACGGCAATGACGCTCAAGGGTAACATCCGGCCTCCGTCGACCGGACCATCGATCAGCGGGTCATGGAAGAGATCGTCGAGCGCGGCCGCCGGCGACGGAGCCAACGCCCCCGACGCGCGCAGCATGTCCGACACCGTCGTGCCATGCGCCGGCAACCCCGCATCGAGCAACCACGCCGCCGCGAGCTCCGCCACCGTGCGCCACACGTCGCCCTCTCCGGCGACGACGACCGAATGCCCGCGCATCCACTCCGCCCACTGGCGGGCCGGATTGACCAGCAGATCACGATCCGGGGCGCAGGCGACGGCCTCCGCATCCACGGCATCGGCGACGTCGTCGAGCACCGCCGCCGGCCCCAACGCGGTGACCCGGGCCGCGGTGAGCGCACCCAGCACCGCCCCCACGTACCCGCAAAACGACCCCACCGCCGACATCGCGGGGCGGGGCACCACGACCGTGCGCGGCGACGCCGCCGCCCGCACCGGCCCCTCCCCCGGATCGACGAGCACCGTCGCCGCGCCGCGCCGATCCGCCTCCGCGAGCACCTCGGCGATGGGGTCGCCCGGATCGTCGGTGAGCACGAACACCAAATCCAGCGCCCCCACGAACCGCGGCAACGACCGGGCGATGGTGATCGGCGCCCGCGCATCGGCGGCCAACGCGATGACCGCTTCCGCCGCCAGCCTGGCCCGCGACTCGTTGGTGATCAACACGACCGCGCGGGGTTCCGGCAGACCGTCGAAAAGCCCATCGGCGGCGGCCGACGCCGCGGCGCGGAGGTGCGCCCCCTCGGCGGCGGCGGTCAACGTCAGACTATGCGGATCCATGCCCCCAGCATGCCGGAAAACGGGTCAGGAGCGGATGATCGACAGCACCTCGTCGACGATCGCGTCGACCTCCTCGCGCGTCGGGGCCTCGACGTTGAGGCGCAGCAGCGGCTCCGTGTTGGAGGCCCGGACGTTGAACCAGGCCTTCGAATCCTTCAGGCCGATGGTCAGGCCGTCGACCCAGTCATGCTCGCGGGTGCGGGCGGCGAAGACCTCGGAGATCTTCTCCTGCTTCTCCAGCTGCTCCGCGGCCGACCCCAGACGGGAGTTGATCTCGCCGGACTGCTCGTAGCGGTCGAACTCCGCCATGAACTCGCTCAGCGGCTTGTCCTGCTCCGCCAACGCCGCCAGAACGTGCAGGGCGGCGAGCATGCCGGAGTCGGCGTTCCAAAACTCGCGGAAGTAGTAGTGCGCGGAATGCTCGCCACCGAAGACGGCGGAGGTCTCCGCCATCCGCGCCTTGATGAACGAATGGCCCACGCGGGTGCGCACGGGGATGCCGCCGGCCTCGATGATCATCTCCGGAACGACGGCCGAGGTGATCAGGTTGTGGATGATCACCGCCCCCGGATCGTCGGCGAGGTACCGGGTGGCGATGAGCGCGCAAATCGCCGACGGCGACACCGGGTCGCCCTTCTCGTCGACGACGAAGCAGCGGTCGGCGTCGCCGTCGAAGGCCAGGCCGATGTCCGCGCCCTGCTCGACGGTGAACTTCTGCAGATCCACCAGGTTCGCCGGTTCCAGCGGGTTGGCCTCGTGGTTGGGGAAGTTGCCGTCGAGCTCGAAGTACAGGTCGCGGACGTCGCACACGTCGCCGAGGACGGCCGGGGCGGTCAGGCCCGCCATGCCGTTGCCCGCGTCGACGGCGACGGTGAGCTTCCGGCCGGAGTCCAGGTCGACCAGGCCGCGCAGGAAGTCGGCGTAACCGGCCAGTACGTCGCGCTCGGAGATCTCGCCGGCCTCGCCGTCGTAGTCCGGCACCCCCGTCACCAGCAGGTCCTTGATTTCGCCGAGGCCGGATTCCTGGCCCACGGGGCGCGCGCCGGCGCGGCACAGCTTGATGCCGTTGTACTCGGCCGGGTTGTGCGACGCGGTGAACATCGCTCCGGGGCAGTCGAGGGTGCCGGAGGCGTAGTACAGCTCGTCGGTCGAGGTCAGCCCGAGCATGACCACGTCGACGCCCTGCCCCGCCGCGCCTTCCGCGAACGCGCGGGACAGTCCAGGGGAGGAGTCGCGCATGTCGTGCCCGACGGCGATGCGCTGCGCCCCCTCGCGGCGCATCAGCAGACCGAAGGCCGCTCCGGCGTCGCGCATGAGTTCTTCGTCGATGCCCTCGCCCACCACGCCGCGAACGTCGTAAGCCTTGATCACGGCGTCGATGGCCGCCCGGCTGCGCTTGGTCACTTGTGCCGTCCTCGCTCCTTGTTCGATTCTCCGTCGGAGCGGAATGTTACCCCTACTCGTCGTCGGGGTCCGGCACCACGTGCAAGTGGGTGCGCGCGGAGCGGCGCGAAGGGTGGCGGGCCGGGTCGACCTGCGACCAGCGGGGCTCGCCTTCGTCGCGCAGGACGAGGCCGGTGGCCTGGCGTCCGGCTTCGCGGACGGCCTCGGCCAGGGCGGTGAGGTCGTCGTCATCGGCGTGTTCGCCGGGGAGGTCGTAGCGCACCAGCTCCCAGCCGAGCGGTGCTGTGATGGACTGCGCGTGTCGTTCGCACAGGTCCCAGCTGTGGGGCTCGCTGGCGGCGGCCAGCGGCCCGACGACGGCGGTGGACTCGGAATAGGCGTAGGTCAGGGTGGCGATGGCGGGCTTGCCGCACCCCGGCCTGCAGCAGCGGCGGAATTGACTCACGCCCGAAAGTCTAGACCCTGGGTTGAGGTTCAGGTAGCCGAGGCCCCGGATTTCCCGTTTCGCGGGGCTTTTCGGGGCGTTGCGTGGCTTTGCGACGGCCCGCCGGAGCGCCTTCGACCCGCTTGCCCACGGCGGCCATAGACTTGGCGCCCATGAACGTCTCCCGTCGCATCGAGCGCCGCGGCCGCGGCCCGCGCGGCCCCCTCCTCCCACCGGAGGTCCCGCGGTGGCGCAGCCGCAGCGAGGCGTTCGACCAGGCCGTGCTCGACGCCTACGCGCCCATCGAGGCCCGGTGGCACGATCAGCTCATCCACCTCGACATCGCCGTCGACACCGTGCCGCTCATGCACCTCCACCCCGGCGCCCTGCTTCCCGACGAAATCGCCGCCGACGGGCCGATCCCCCTCGGCAGGCTCATCCCCGCCGGGGTGGACCGCCTGGGCCGTCCGACGCGCCCCCGCATCGTGGTGTTCCGCCGGCCCGTCGAAAAGCGCGCGCCGACGCCCGCCGACCTGAACGACGTGCTTCGCAACGTCCTCGCCCGCCTCGTCGCGGTGCACCTCAACGTCGCCCCCTCCGTCGTCGACCCGGGGTACGACGACAACTTCTAAGGGGCAGCCGAGTTCCGGAGGCGAGCCGTCCGAAAGTCCGCGTACGAAAAAAGACCCGGCGAACACCGGGTCTTCTTGGCGGATTCGCGCCTAACCGATCTGCTTCTTCAGGCGGCGGCGCTCACGCTCGGACAGGCCGCCCCAGATGCCGAAGCGCTCGTCGTTGGCGAGGGCGAACTCGAGGCACTCGTCGCGTACGCCGCAGGCGCGGCAGATGCGCTTGGCTTCGCGGGTGGAGCCGCCCTTCTCGGGGAAGAACGCCTCGGGATCGGTCTGGGCGCACAGCGCCTGCTCCTGCCAATCCTCGTCGACCGCGTCAAACAGCCCGGTCAGGTCGTCGGCCCAATCCACCAACGGGCGGGGTTGCTCGACTGCCGTCGTTTCGTGCACCTGGGACTCCCCCACGCTCGAATCCCGTCCCACGGCACGTCCGCCGAACACGGTGGATTCATCCATGCGGGCCTCCTGCCAGGTCAACGGGGTGGAAATTCGGTCTGGCGACGCGGGCCCGGCTCGGGTCCTCCCGCAATCACACACTTGTGATTACACACGTGAAACCCCATGAAGGTCAAGCGGTCGGGATAATTCACCGCGAAAACTCAGGAAGCGCCCTGGAGCCGGTCCCCCCGGCGTGGGGGATGAAGCCCGGGTTGAGACTTCACCCCCGTTCAGTGATCCGCGTCACACATCGGTGGAGAAACGCACTCCACCGTCGGGAAGCACGACCCCGGGCCACACTCGGGCCCCGGAAATGAGCTCGCAACGCGCTCCGACGTCGGCACCTTCGCCGATGACCGCGTCGCGGATGACGCACCGGGGCCCGATCGTCGCGCCGGCCGCGATGATGGACCGCTCGATCACCGCACCCGCGCCGATCTTCGCACCGTCGAACACGACCGTCTGGTCCAGACGCGCTCCGGCCCCGATCTCGGCGCCGCGGCCGACGACTGTGCCGCCGTACAGCAGCGCCCCACCGCCGAGGGAGGCGGAATCGTCGACGAGCGACTCGCCGTGACGCCCCTGCAGCAGCGGCGACGGCGCAATGCCGCGCACCAGGTCCGACGACCCGCGCACGAAGTCCGCCGGGGTGCCCATGTCACGCCAGTACGCGTAGTCGACGTACCCGTACACCCGGCGCCCGTTGTCCAGCAGCGAGGGGAAGATCTCGCGCTCGACGCTGATGGCGCGGCCGGCGGGGATCTTCCCGATGAGGTCACGTCGGAACACGTAGCAGCCGGCGTTGATCTGGTCGGTCGGCGGATCCTGGGTCTTTTCCAGGAACTCCAGGACACGACCGTCGTCGTCGGTGGGGACGCATCCGAAGGCGCGCGGGTCCGGGACGCGGACCAGGTGCATGGTCACGTCGGCGTTCTTCTCGGCGTGGGTCGCCAGAATCGCCCGCAGGTCCGTGCCGCCGAGCACGTCGCCGTTGAACACCATGACGGTGTCGTGCCGCAGGCGATCGTAGACGTTGCGGATGCCGCCGCCGGTGCCCAGCGGCTCGTCCTCCACCACGTACTCGATCTCGAGGCCCAGGTCGGAGCCGTCGCCGAAGTGCTCCTCGAACACTTCCGCCTTGTACGACGTCCCCAGCACCACGTGCGTCATGCCGGCCGCCTTGATGCGCCCGAGCAGGTGCTCCAGGAACGGCACGCCGGCGGTGGGCAGCATCGGCTTCGGGGTGCCGACGGTCAGCGGCCGCAGGCGAGTGCCCTGCCCGCCGACGAGGATCACCGCGTCGGTGTTCGCCGCCAGTTCGGCCGCGTCCGTGGTGGACGTGTCATGGGTGGTCATGGTTGAAGGATTCCTCCCGGGTTTCGCTTTACGACGGTCGTCGCAAAGCAATCATGTGTGCCGACGCTCGAGGTGCCTGGGGGTCACCCGGCCTCCGCGCTCGCCTGCAGCTCTGCCTTCTGCCTACGCTTCTTCACGGCCAAAATGATGGTGCCACGCAGCGAGAGGCCGATTTTCAGCGCCCACCGCACCGGCGCCAGCCAGGGGCCGGGCAGACGGTCGGACATGAATCGGTAGGCCGAATCGTGGTGCGCGCGGACCGTGATCTCCGGGTGCGACGACGCCGAATGCCCCTGCGCATGGCGGATCACCGCGCCGGGGCAGAAGATGTTGCGCCAGCCCGCCCGGCCGAGGCGGTCGCCGAGGTCGACGTCCTCCATGTACATGAAGTAGCGGTCGTCGAAACCCCCGATGGAGTCGAAGGCGTCCCACTTCAGCAGCAGGCAGGAGCCCGACAGCCAGCCGGCGTCGCGTTCGCGGGACATGTCGGCGTCGTCGCGGTAGCGGCGGGAAAACGGATTCGACGGCCAGATGTCCGCCAGCAACGCGTGGCCGATGCCGCCGACCAGGTCCGGCACCGCCCGGGCCGAGGGGTAGGCGGAGCCGTCGGCCTCGCGGATGAGCGGGCCGATGGCGCCGGCGCGGGGATTGCGGGCCGCGCAGGCAAGCATCGCGTCGATGGCTCCGTCGTCGAAGATGACGTCGGGGTTGACCAACAGCACGTAGTCGCCGCGGATGCGGCCGGCGTCGCGCATCTTCGCCAGTTCGGCGATGCCGATGTTCGCGGCTTTGCCGTAGCCGAGGTTGCCGCCGGTGGGCAGGAAGATCGCATCGTTGACGCCGCCGGTGCGGCCTTCTTCTTCGGCGCGGTCAACCTCGGCTTCGGGGGCGCCGTCCTTGGAGCCGTTGTCGGCCATGATCAAGACGGTGCCGGCGGTTGTCGCCCCGGGCAGCGAGTCGACGAGCGCCCGGAGGTGCTCGCCGGGCGAGTACGTGACGGTGACGACGCCCAGGGGCAGGCCGGACTCCGCGCCCGCCCCGGAATCCGCCCGGTTCGTCGTCTCGTTCACGCCGTCACGTCCTTCGCTTCGCCTGGATTGATTGGATTCGGCCTGCCTTGGCCGACTTTCTTCGCATAAACACTAGGACACCACCCGTCCGGTTCCACCCCGCCACTCCGGCAGGGTGTTCCGCCTCGACGGGCCGCGGGATTGGGCTCACCGTTGATCGGGTTTCGTTCAAGCGGCCTGCCCTCAGGACTGGATGCGCTGGAAG
>NZ_KV787119.1:0-3525 GCF_001807025.1 Corynebacterium sp. HMSC11E11
CGGCGGCGACGACGGCGATGACGGCGGCGACGGCAACGGGGGCGACGATGAAGACGGCGACGGCAACGGGGGCGACGACAAGGACAAGGACAAGCCCCGTCCGACCGACCCGCGGGAACGTCCGCGGCCGGGTGATCGTGGCGTGCCGGCGCGTACCGGCGACACCACCGCCGCGTGGGCTGCTGCAGGTGGCGTGGTGCTGATCTCGGTTGCGGGTGGCACGTACGCGCTGCGTCGTCGTCAAGCCTGAGTGAGGTTGAGTTTCCGGGAGTGATGCGGACGGCGCCGGACCGGTGAGGGACCAACCGCCCGGCCGGCGCCGAACCCGTCGTTCATCGGTAAGAAGGTGGAAAGTGCGGGTTCGGTTCGGGAGGTGCGGTGATGTCCGGCATGACGCGATCGCGCGGCGGCGTGCGGTTGACGGATGTCGTGGTTGCGTTGGTGGTCATCGCAGCTTTCGCCGTCGGCGCGCACTTCCTCGGTTTCGGCCCGTTCGCGGATTCCCGGTCGCCGGTCGATCGTGTCGACGCCACCGTCGACGTCTCCGAGCCGATTGAGGACATTGCCACGTCGCAGCCCCTCGAGATGGCCATCCCGGCCTTGGGGTTGCGCGCCGACATCGACGCCCAAGCCTGCCCGTTGACGGACGGTGCGCTCGACCCGCCGACATTGGACACCGCTTGCTACTACGTCGCCGATGATCGTCCGTACTCGCTGCCGGGCACCGACGCGCCCGATCTGTCGGTGCTTGCGGGTCATGCCGCAAGTGGCCGGGATGCGGTGTTCGACGACCTCTACGACAACGGCACCGACTCCTTCACCTTGGAGAAGGGCGACGAATTGCTCGTGCGCACCCGAGCCGGCGGGGATCGGTGGCTGGTGTACGAGGCGACCGATTTTCACGGCATCGACAAGGCGTCCCTCGGCGGCTCCGCCGAAGTGTGGGGCGATGGTCCGATGCCGGGGCGGATGCTGACCATCAGCTGCATCGAGTCCCGCAATCCCTTCGCCGCTGCGACGCACAACGTCATCGTCGGCTGGACCTTCGCGGGTCTTGCCGATGCCCCGGATCTCTGACGCACGGGGTTGGCGCCCGCCTACGCCATGAACGGCTCCACCACCAGCGACAACACCTTTTCGAATATTCGGCTTAATGCAGTGCCGGTTAATGCAGTGCCAGACCGACTCTTCGACGGACGTGGCGGGTTTCGTGACATCGGAGGGTCGCGACTTTCAGGAGAAGATCATCATGTCCACTTCGCTTGCTCGACCGCGCGGAGTGCGGTCGGCCGTTATCGCGGCATTGGCCGCAGTACCGTTGTTGCTCACCGCGTGCGGGTCGGATACACCGCCGTCGCCCGCTTCCCCGGAGACGGGGGAGACCGGGGAAACCGGGGAGGTCGATCAGGCCGCCATCGAGGCGTCGATGCCGGTGGAGATCTCCATGCCGGGCTTGGGTTTGTCGGAGCCTGTGGTCGATGAGTTGTGTCCGATGACGGCCTATGGCGTGGACCCGGTGCAGCTGATGGACGTGTGTTTCTACACCGCCGACGACAAGCCGTACGTGTTGCCGTCGACGGATCAGGAGGATGTCGCCGTGTTGGCGGGTCACGCCAACACCCGGCCCCCGGGTGTTTTCGATGACGTCTACGACTCGGTGAAGCAGGAGTTCAACGTCAAGCTTGGCGACGAGTTGCGCGTGCGGACGGAGGCGTCGGGAAGCAAGTGGCTCGTGTACAAGGCGACCGATTTCCATACGCCGATGAAGGTGGATCTCGCCGTCGACGATGATGTGTGGGGTACCGAGCCCATGCCCGGGCGCCTGGTGCTCTTGACGTGTTTGCGCGCGTCAACTCCCAACGAGCCCGTGTTGCACAATGCGGTGGTGGGGTACCAGTTCGACCGGGTCGAGGATGATGACGGGGTGGATGGCTGACGCTGGTTCGGTCTCAGGCGTCGTCGGGTCGGTTTTCCTTCTTCCAGGTGCGGAAGCCCTCTTCGGTGCGGCCGACGCGCCAGTAACCGGAGATGGAGGCGCCGCGGACCTGGAGGCCGGCGTCTTTCAGCATGGGGCGGATGCGTTTCATCACCGCGTTGGCTTCGCCGTGGATGAAGACCTGGATTCCGGTGGGGTCGAAGTCGGGTCGTGATTCCAGCTTTCCGACGATCGCCGTGGTCATCTCCACCAACGAATCCCCGGGTTCGGCGTCGGGGGCGTTCGACGGGGTGACGTGGGTGATTGCCGCGCCGGGGTGGTTGGGGATCAGGTCGACGTCGGCGTAGTCGGGGGCTTCAACCACGACGTCGGCGATCGCGTCGGCGGGAAGTGCCTTGATGGCGGATGCGATTGCGGGAATTGCGGTCGCGTCGCCGCAGAGGAGGTGGCGGGTGGCGTCGGGGTTGGGGGAGTAGGCGCCGCCCGGGCCGAGTGCTTCGATCACGTCGCCGGGGCGTGCCGACAATGCCCAGGCGCAGGCGATGCCGGAGCCGGAGCCGGAGTTGCCGGCCTCGTCGCCGTGCAGTGCGAAATCGATGGCGAGCGTTGCCGCGTCGGCGTCGATCGAATGGACGGTGTACGTCCGCATGATCCCTGCTGCGGTCTCCGTGGTCGCTGCATCGGTGCCGGAGTCTTCTTCGGCCGGGGGTTCGAAGACCAGCTTCACGTAGGCGTCGGTGTTCGGGGAGTCCGCGAAAGGCGTGATGTCCGAGACGTCGAACATCACCCGCTGGATGGTCGGGGAGACCCGGTCGGAAGCGGTGACGGTGAACGTGGAAGTGATTCGAGCCATAAATGGAATCGTAGCCTAACCTTTGTTGATGTGGTCTCGGCCCTGGTGAGGAGTTGCCCAAGAACGGGGATGCGTCAGAAGGGAATGCCGGGTCGCGGTCCCAACGGCTTCGGCGGCTGCGGCACGCGGTGGGCATCCACATCAGCCCGACACCACCCAGACCCCTGCTCACGCCGACGCCTGGCCACCCGCGCCGAGACCTGCTGCCGCGACCACACCACATCATCGACACACGGCCACCCATCATCAGCCGCGACCACCAACCCGCCGGCCTGTTGCCGCACATCCGGGTCATCGGAGTTGAGCGGCCCGGCAATGAAATCAGCCAACGCCTGCTCATACCGTCTGGTCTGACGGGCGTGTGTGCGCAGTGCGGCATCGATATCGGCCTGCTCCATCGCCGCCTGCCTGTCGGCTTCGGCTTTCATCCGCCGCAGATTATCCCCGTGAATCGTCGACGCCCTCCTAGTGGCCCGCTGGGAAAACGTCTGCCGACCGATATGGGCAATCGGCCCGTGGGCCACCGTGGTGGCAAACACATGTCCGGCATGGTCGATCCATGTCACCGACCCATCGGCATGCATCACCGCACGCCAATGCTTCGAGGTCTTCAAGTTGTGGTGGCGCTGGCACAAACACTGCAGATTCCACGTCGCCGTCACACCCAACCCATAACCACTGCCGGAACCACCACCGCCACTGGTGGTGTGGGTGGGGTCGTAGTCGACGACATGGT
>NZ_KV787119.1:3545-3751 GCF_001807025.1 Corynebacterium sp. HMSC11E11
CAGCCGGCACCGTCGAGCCAGACCTGCACATCGGACTCATCAGCAGTGCCGGTGGTGTTGGCGGCGCCGGTAGTGCTGTTGGCGGTGCCGGTGGTGTTGGTGCCGTCGACGTAGACGTTCATCGTCACCGACACCCCCTCACCGCCACCACGACACAACGCCACAAGCGCATCAGGCAAAGAACACTCGACGCCATCGTTGCCGTC
>NZ_KV787120.1:0-2035 GCF_001807025.1 Corynebacterium sp. HMSC11E11
CGCCCCGCCCGACGCCCCGCCGCCCGCCGACGCCTCCGCGCCGGACCTGCGTGACGACGGGCCGTCGTCAAGCGAAGAAACCTCTACCCGCGAATGCCGGCCCATGTCGAAAAACCCCTACTGCTTGTAGCTGGCGAGGAAGTTGCCCAGGCGCTCGATGGCCTCCCGCAGCTCACGTGCCCACGGCAGGGTGACGATGCGGAAATGATCCGGCGTCGGCAGGTTGAAGCCCGTGCCGCCGACCATGAGGATCTTCTCCTCCCGCAGGATGTCGAGCATCAGCTTCTCGTCGTCGTGGATCTCGTGGACCTCCGGGTCCAGCTTCGGGAACGCGTACATCGCGCCCATCGGCTTCACGCAGCTCACGCCCGGAATCGAATTGAGCCCCTCCCACGCGACGTTGCGCTGCTCCAGCAGCCGCCCGCCCGGCAGGATCAGATCCTCGATGGACTGGTAGCCGCCCAACGCCACCTGGATGCCGTGCTGCGCCGGCACGTTCGGGCACAGGCGCGTCGACGCCAGCAGGTTGATGCCCTCGATGAAGCCCTCCGCGTGGCGCTTCGGACCGGTCAGCACCATCCAGCCGGCGCGGTAGCCGGCGACGCGGTACGTCTTCGACAGGCCGTTGAACGTGATGCACAGCAGGTCCGGGGCCAGCGACGCCGTCGAGATGTGCTCGGCGTCGTCGTAGAGGATGCGGTCGTAGATTTCGTCGGACAGCAGCAGCAGCGAATGTTCGCGCGCGATGTCGACGATGCCCTCCAGCACCTGCCGGCCGTACACGGCGCCGGTCGGGTTGTTCGGGTTGATGATGACGATCGCCTTCGTCCGGTCCGTCACCTTCGACCGGATGTCCTCCAGGTCCGGCGCCCAGTCCTGTTCCTCGTCGCAGCGGTAGTGCACGGGTTTGCCGCCGGCCAGCGTCGTCGCGGCGGTCCACAGCGGGTAGTCGGGGGCGGGGATGAGGACTTCATCGCCTTCGTCGAGCAGCGCCTGCGTCACGATGGAGATCAGTTCGGACACGCCGTTGCCCAGCCACACGTCGTCGACGTCGAAGCGGGGGAAGGTGGGGTCCATTTCGTAGCGCGTGACGACGGCGCGTCGGGCCGAGTAGATGCCCTTCGACTCGGAGTAGCCCTGCGCGTGCGGCAGCGCCCGGACCATGTCCTGGACGATGGTGTCGGGGGCGTCGAAGCCGAATTTCGCGGGGTTGCCGGTGTTGAGCATCATGATGCGGTGGCCGTCGGCCTCCATCTGCTCGGCCAGCGTCGACACGGGGCCGCGGATGTCGTAGAGGACGTTGCGCAGCTTCGACGACTGGTCGAGGGGCTTCAGCGGGGTTCGGCGCGGGTGGTCCATGCCGCGGCGTTGGGCGACGCGGGCGGCGCGGGTTTGTTCGGCGCGGGCGGCGCGCAGCAGTTCGGCGGATTTGCGCAGCGCCTTTTCCTTGACCTCGGCGGGGTCGGGGGCGGTGGCGTGGTCGGCGGCGTCAGAAGCGGCGGTTGCGGCGGCGTCGGCGGTGGGCGCGGGGGCGGCGGTCGCGTCGGTCGCGGGGTTGGCGGTGTCCGGGTTGCCCGGCTGGTCCTGGGGGCGCTTCTGGTTGTTCACGCGTTAGAGTCTGCCACTTCGGGTGGCCGGGGGAGAAGTGTTCCGGTGGTCCGGGTGTCGGCCGGGGTGGCTTCGCGGGGCCCGTCGGTTGGCGGAGAATCGCCCAGAACGACTCACTTTTCGCGGCGTTTGCCCAGGGCGCGGTGAGTCGTTTCGGGCGATTCGTGCGCGCGTAGTGGTCGGGGCGCATGCGAAAGGAGGAGGTTCCGGGTGGAACCTCCTCCTTCGCTTTTTCCGGGATGCTTTACGACGTCCCGGTCACGTCATCACCGGGCGTTGCGCCGCGAGAATCCCGGGAGCGGGACGCCCTTGTCGTTGCGGGGCATGTCGGTGGCCGGGGCGGCGGGAGCGGCCGGGGCCTCGGCGGCCGGGGTTTCGGCCTCGGGTGCCTCGGGGGTCTCCTCGACCGGCTCGGCGGGCGCGTCGG
>NZ_KV787121.1:0-6455 GCF_001807025.1 Corynebacterium sp. HMSC11E11
TCGCTCAATCAACCAGGCTCGCCGCTACCAACGTCCTGGCCGGGTACATCTAGGCGCCGGGTCCCGGACATAGGGGGCAGCGTGTGCCGGGGTACGGCTGCCGCGGATGCGCATGTACCTGGCCGTGCCCGCCTATGGCCGGGTCGTCCTGGAGTGACCCCTATTTCGCGGCTCGCCCGCCGACGAACCGGTCGGTGGCGATCGTGGCCGCGACGCCGAGGCTGGCCAGGCCGATCATCGGTCCCCACGCCATCCACGGCGACCGTTCGAGATAATTGGTGGACTCGTTGAGGATCACGCCCCAGTCCGGGCTGCCCACGGCCGCGCCGACGCCGAGGAAACCCAACGAGGCCAGGGCGATGGCGTTGTGGGCGATGCGGGTGACCGCGTGCTTGGTCACCGCGGGAACGGTCATCGGCAGCACGTGGCGGCGCAGGAGGTGCCAGCGGCCGGCACCCATCGTCCGGGCGTAGCGGTAATGCCCGGTCGCCGCCGCCTCCGCCGCCACTTCCGCGCAGTGGGCGGCCAGCGGAATCCAGCCGACCAGCAGCACCGCGATGGCCGCGGTAAGCACCGACCGCCCCAGGACGCCGGCGAGCACCAGACCCAGGAGGATGGCGGGCACGGCGTTCATGGCGTCGCCGAGGTACTGGACCGACGGGCCCATGTGTCCCAACACGAGCGCGATGAGGGCGCAGATGACGGTCACGAGGACGGCGATGCCGATGGTGGAGCCGATGCCGTCGGCGAGCCGCGCCCAGATGTCGCGGCCGAGCTGGTCGGTGCCGAGCGGATGCGCCAACGACGGCGCCTGCAGCCTCCGGGAGGACTCGATGGCGGAGCTGCGGGGCAGGCCCGCCGCGATGAAGACGATCGGGATCATGGACAGGGCCAACCCCACGCCCCCGCCGAAGACGGTCGGGCGGGCGGCGGGAGCGGCGCCGCCGGCGAGCTTGCGGGACACGGTGGCACGCACGACCTGGGCGACCGTGCCGAAGATGATGCCGAACAACAGCACGACGGCGACCGCGGCCTGCAGGACGGGGATGTCGCCCGCGGTGGCGGCGTCGACGACGTCACGGCCGAAGCCGGGGATGTTGAAGGCGACCTCGATCGCGGCGGTCGCCGCCAGCGTGCCCACGAAGAACAGGGTGAGCTGGGACAGCGTCGGCAGGAAGGCGCGCATGGCCACGTAGCGGACGATCGTGGACTTCTTGACCCCGTTGAGGCGCCACGATTCCACCCAGGGTTCCACCAGCGCGGTGTCGACGGAGATCAGCAGCACACGACCGTAGAGTCCGGCCGCGGGCAGGCCGATGGCCAGCGTCGGCAACACCATGTGGGCGACGGAGTTCCACCCGCCGACCGGGAAGAGCCTCCACCCGACCGCGAACCACGACAGCAGCAGCACCGCCAGCACGAAGCTGGGCAATGCCGCCAGAATCGCCAGGATGCCGGGAGTCCAGCGCCCCGCCCGCGATCCGGTGATGCGCGGCAGGACGATGACGAAGGCCAGCAGGACGCTGGTCACCGTCGCGGCGATGGTCAAGGCGATGGTGATGCCGAGCCCGTGGGTGGCGGCGGCCAGCGCGTCCCGGCCGGTGACCCAGGAGGTGCCGAAGTCGCCGCGGACGGCACCTCCGAACCACTGGGACAGCGATTCCCACGGGCTGGTCGGCAGGTCGTACTCGTTGCGGATGGCCTCGATCAGCTCCGGGGTGGCCTCGCGCTCGCGTTCGCGGGCGCGCAACACCGCGTAAGCCGGCTCCCGCCCGGTCAGCCACGGCAACAGGGCCGTGAGGACCAGCAGCGCCACGCTCGAACCGACGACCGCGGCGACCCTCCGCGCGATCACTTGGCGGTCTTCTCCGTGATGAGGTGTCGCTCCATCGGATTCAGGTCGATGCCGGTGACGCCGTCGGTGGCCACGAGCAGCCGCTCGTGGGCCAGCGGGACGGCGGCGCCGTCGGCGACGATCATGGCGCCGATGTGGGCGGCCGCGGCCAGGCGCTCCTCCGGGTCGGTCAGCTCGGCGGCCTCGTCGATCTCGGCGTCGATGTCGGCGTCGCACAGCTGCGACAGGTTGTAGGCGCTGCCGCAGGTGAAGTCGGACTGCAGGAAGCTGACCGGGTCGGACGCGCCGAACATGTAGTTGCGCGAGCCGACGATGAGGTCGAAGCCGCCCTCGAGGATGTCGGGCTCCAGGGAGTTGTAGTCGGCGACGGTGACGTTGACCACGAAGCCCATCTTGCGCAGCTGGTCGGCGACCAGGTTGGCGGTGTCCGGCAGCTCTGGGCGGGAATCCCAGGTCGCCAGGGTGACCTTCTTGCCGTCCCCCTCGGCTCCGGACTGCACGGTCGTCTCCGGGGTCGCGTCGGCCCAGTCCGACGAACGGTTGAAGATCGAGCCCTTGGGGTTGGCGGCCTGCCCCTCGAAGATGTCGCGGACGACCGGCTCGGCGTCGATGGCCGCGGCCACGGCGGTGCGCAGCTCCTCGTCGGCGAAGACGCCCTTGGTCGTGTTGAAGTGCAGCAGGTTGACGCGCGGCAGATCCACGTCGGAAACGTCGTCGTCGTCGATCTCGCCGCGCGAGGCGATCGGGATGCCCTTGACCACGTCCTGCTCGCCGGCGCGCAGCGCGTTGACGCGGGCGGCGGAGTCTTCGATGAAGGACACCGTCAGCGCCTCCGTGGCGGGCGTGCCCAGGCGGTAGTCTTCGAAGGCTTCGGCCGAGACGGTGCCGTCGGGGTTCTTGGTCGTCAGCGTGAACGGACCGGTGCCGTGGCCGAAGGGATCGGGTGCCTCGCCCGTGTACGCCCCCGGCGAGAGAATCATGGTGCCCGGGTCGGCGAAGCGGTTGACCAGGATCGGATCGTCCTTGTCCGAGGTAACCGTGACCTCCCGCTCACCGGTGGCGGTGGCCTCCAGCGTGTTGGAGCCGAGCCCCTTCGGACGCGCCGCGGCACCGATGGACCGGGACAGCGAGTTGGCGACCGACTCGCCGTCGACCGGGGTGCCGTCCTGGAAGGTCACGCCCTCCGGCAGGGTGAACACGACCGTGCGGGCGTCCTTGACCTCCCAGCTCTCCGCCAGCTCCGGGACGGCCACGCCGTCTTCGTCCATGCCCACGAGCATTTCGGCGCCACCGGCTCGGGTGACCAGCACCGCGTCGTCGGAATACGGCGAAAACTCCGCCACGGGATTGAACTGCAGGGCCACGCGCAGCGCGTCGGCGTCGTCGGCTCCCTGGGTGAAGCACCCCGCCAGCGTCAGCGGCAGGGCCGCGGTGGCCAGGAGGATTCCGATCTTTCGTTTCATGGTTGGTTGCGTTCCTTGTTCGATGGTCGTTCGATGATCGTTCAATTGATGGTCATTTCTCTTGCCCGGCACCGTGGCGCAGCTTGGTCAGACCCACGGCGGAGATCAGCAGCAGCACGGTCATGATGATCCAGGGCACCGCGGCCGCCGGCTGCGGGAGCTCGGCCCAATCCAGCGTCGCGCCGATGCCCAGCGAGCCCAGCAGCACGGCCAGTCCGCCGAAGCTGTTGAGGAAGCCGTAGGCCGAGCCGAGATCCCGGTTGCCGGTCAGCGTGCCCACCAGATCCTTGGAGATCGGCACCGCGATCATCATTCCGGTGTGCATGACCAGCAGCATCACCATCGACGGCGCCAACGCCCACCAACCGGACATCTCGATCGGCGCGCACACCGCGACGACGGCGAAGGACAGGGCCATCAGGGCGAAACCGCCGCCGATGGCCACCGACGGGGCCAAGCGCTGCGCCCAGGCGGTCATGGTGGTCTGCAGGCCGATGACGAACACCGCGGCGATGGCGAAATACCAGCTCAGATACTCGTCGCTGCCGGTCGCGCGGCGCAGCTCCACCGGCAGGGCCAGGTACTGCTGGTTGTAGGCCAGCAGGTAGGTCGAATACAGCAGCGCGAACACCATGAACCCGCGGTTGCGCAGGATCCGGCCCCACGCGGAGGTCATCGATCCACTGCTCGTCGAGCGCACGCCCCGCCACCTCGGGACCAGGAGGAGGTGCATGACGAAGATCCCCGCGAAGATGGCCGCGCCGACGTGGCACACCAACGAAAAGCCCACCGGGATCAGCAGCGCGCCCAACAGCGGGCCGGTCAGCGAACCGATGCGCGAGTAGCTGGCGTCGAGCGCGAACAGGTGCGCCCTGGTGCACACGCCCCGTTCCTCCAGCTCATGGCCGCCGGAGGCCAGCAACGATTCCACCGCCGGAGAAAACAGCGCCGCGGCAAAGCCGATGAGGATCACGCCGACGAGCATCATCTCCACCGACGTGGCCGAGCCGGCGACGAGGAAGCCGAGCACTCTGATGGCCACGCCGACCAACAGCACCCTGATGGCGCCGAACCGATCGGCCAGACCGCCGCCGAGGAAGAACATGCCCTGTTGGCTGAAGGTGCGCACGCCCAGCACCAGCCCGACGACGGCGCCGGAGGCGCCCAGGGAGTCGGTCATCTCCACCGCGATGAACGGCACCACCAGGTAGAACCCGATGTTGAAGAGCATCTGGGTGATCAGCAGCGCCTGGATTCTCCGGGGCAGCCCCTTCATTCCGGTCCTCATCCCGCGAGCTCCTT
The DNA here is from genome assembly GCF_001807025.1 of Corynebacterium sp. HMSC11E11. Classification (NCBI taxonomy): domain Bacteria; kingdom Bacillati; phylum Actinomycetota; class Actinomycetes; order Mycobacteriales; family Corynebacteriaceae; genus Corynebacterium; species Corynebacterium sp. HMSC11E11. Next base: position 4,621 of record NZ_KV787121.1, read on the forward strand.
CGCCGCCGCCAGCAACTCCACTACCTCCGGTTTCTCGCAGGTGCCGAGACCATCCAGGTCGCCCGAAAACACGACCCGGCCGTCGGCGAGCACGACCATGTGCGTGCACGTCCGCAGCAGTCTGGCGATGTCATGGGAGATCAGCAGCACCGTCGCTTCGGTTCCCAGCAGCACCTGCTCCAGCAGCGCCGAGGTGTCCGAGTCGAGGGCGGAAAACGCCTCGTCGGCGATGATCAGGTCGGGGTTGCCGATCAGGGCGCGGGCGACGGCGATGCGCTGGCGCTGGCCGCCGGACAGCTCCGAGGGCCTGCGCTCGGCGAGCTGTGGATCCAGGCCGAGGGAGGCGAGCACCTTCGGCACGTCGCTGACGCGGTCGCGGGCGAATTCGCAGATGCTGTCGACGGCGGGGCGATTCGGCAGCAATGTGGTGCCCGGATCCTGCGGGATGTAACCGATGCCGCCCGACGGCATGGCGACGGTGCCCGAATCCGGGAGCAGCTGGCCGGTCAGGGCGCTGATCAGGCTGCTCTTGCCCGCACCCGACCGGCCCATGATGCCGACCTTGGCCCCGGCCGGGAACTCGAGGGTGACGTCGGTGAGACGCCCCCGGCAATTGACGTTGTCGACGGAAATCATGGGCACTCCCGCTCGTGGACTTCTCCGCCCTCGACGAGGAGGTGGCGCGTGGCGATCTTCCGGGCCACCCCGAGATCGTGGGTGGCGATGACGATGGCCGTATCCGTGCCGTGGTGCAGGGACGTCAGGGCGTCGAGCACTTCCAGCGTGGCGATCGGATCGAGGGATGAGGTGGGTTCGTCGGCAAGCAGCAGCGCCGGAGGAGGATCCGCGGCCAAGGCCGCGGCGATGGCGACGCGCTGACGCTGCCCTCCCGACAACTTCATGGGATAACGGTGCGCGAGCTCCGGCGTGATGCCGCAGGCGGCGAGCGCCTCCGTTCCGTCCCGGCCGGCGAGGATGCGGACCTGGCGATCGCAGCGCACGAGCGGATTGAGACTCGCCAGCGTGTCCTGCTGGATGAAGCTCGCGGGCAGCCCCTCGGTTGCGGCCGCGTCGCGGAGTTCCTTCAGCAGCGTGGTCTTCCCCGCCCCCGACTGCCCCATCACCGCGATGATGTCGCCGGGGAAAACATCGAGGTCGTCGATGTGCAGCAGCGTCGCGTCACCGGCACGGGAGGTGACGTCGCGCAGGCTCAGCGTCGCCGTTCGATTCATCAGGTCCTTCTTGACAACGATTTTCAAACCGTAAGCCTAACACGCACAAGCACTTCCCTATTTAGGCAAGCGTCACCAATGGGGGTAACCGTGCCCGAGGTGCCGAAATCGCCTGCACAGCGCCCTATACTCGGTGCCGATGACCAACCCCAACGATGACCTCTTCTCCTCCGAGCGCTACGACGTCGGCATCAGTATCCGCCGGGAAGTGATGGGCGACGACTTCGTCGACGCGGCACTGGAGCGCAACGCGGGCTCCGACGGCGAGACGCTGCAAAAGCACATCACCGCCACCGTCTGGGGCTCCGTCTGGAGCCGCGAAGGGCTGGCCAAGCGCGACCGCTCCCTGCTCAACATCGGCATGCTGGTCGCCCTGCGGGCCACCGAGGAACTGCGCGGACACATCAAGGGGGCGCTGGCCAACGGCCTGACCCGCACCGAAATTACCGAGGCCATCGTCCACGCCTCCGGCTACTGCGGCGCGCCCGCCGCACTGTCGGCCATGAAGGTCGCGCAGGAGGTCCTCGTCGCCGAGCTCGGCCCGCTCGAGGAAGAGTCCGACGAAGCGTAGCTCTTGGGTTCTATCGGTCATTGCAACACCCC
>NZ_KV787122.1:0-9117 GCF_001807025.1 Corynebacterium sp. HMSC11E11
TCGCGGCGGGGACGCCCGCCATGGCGGGGGCGCAGGAGCTGACGCCGGCTGCGGAGGAGATCGCGGAGAAGCTGGGGGCGGTGAAGAAGCCCAACGTGGTGTGGCTCCAGTTGCAGGAGTGCACCGGTTGCATGGAGTCGGTGCTGCGATCGGGTGGGGCGACGGTGGAGGACCTGGTGCTCAACCGGTTGTCCATGCCGTACAACGAGTTGCTGATGGCTTCGTCGGGGCATGCCGCGGAGGAGGCGCTGGACGAGGCCAACAAGGAGCCGCACATCCTGGTGGTCAACGGTTCGGTGCCGATGAAGGACGGCGGCATCTACTGCACCATCGGCGGCAAGACGTCCGAGCAGGTGCTCATGGAGGCTGCGGAGAACGCCACGGCGATTTTGGCGGTCGGCGCGTGCGCGGTGTGGGGGTCGGTGCAGGCGGCGAAGCCGAATCCGACCGGTGCGGTCGGCGTGGATGAGTTGATCAAGGACAAGCCGGTCATCAACGTCGCCGGGTGTCCGCCGATCGGCGAGGTGATCACCGCGACGATCACGTACATCCTCACCCACGGCGAGGCCCCGAAGGTCGATGCCGAGGGGCGCCCGCTGTTCGCCTACGACCAGCGCATCCACGACTCGTGTCCGCGGCGCCCGCATTTCGACGCCGGCCAGTTCGTCCGCACCTTCGACGACGAGGCGGCCCGCAACGGCTGGTGCCTGTACGAGGTGGGCTGCAAGGGCCCGTCGACGTTCAGTCCGTGCCCGATCATCCAGTGGAATCTGAAGTCGGGGTGGCCGATCGGCCAGGGCCATCCGTGCATCGGTTGCACGGAGAAGGATTTCTTCGACAAGTTCACCCCGTTCTACGAGGAGCTGCCGAACGTCACCGGCTTCGGCGTGGAGTCGTCGGCCGCGAAGCTGGGGCTCGGCGCCGTCGGCGTCGCCGCCGCCGGTGTGGCGGTGCACGGGGGAATCACGACCATCAAGCAGATCGGCATCCGGCAGAAGTCGGGTGACGAGAAGGTGATCGCCACGTTCGGCGATGGCCCGGACGCCGGTGCCGCCGGCCGCGGCGTCGACGCCGAGGACAACATGTCCGGTGGAGAGACGGGGAAGGACAGGTAAATGGCCACGGAAAGACTCGTCATCGATCCGCTGACCCGCATCGAGGGTCACCTGCGCATCGAGCTGGAGCACGAAAACGGCAAGATTTCCGACGCGTGGAGCGAGACGACCATGTTCCGCGGCATCGAGGAGATCTGCCGGGGCCGTGACCCCCGCGACGTGTGGGCGTTCGTCGGCCGCATCTGCGGCGTGTGCACCGGCGTGCATTCGGTCGCCTCCGTCGTCGCGGTGGAAAACGCCATCGGTTCGAACCCGCCGCCGCAGGCCCGCCGCATCCGCGATCTGGTCCTGGGGTCGCAGGAGATCCACGACCATACGGTGCACTTCTATCACCTGCACGCCCTGGACTGGGTCAACGTCGTCTCCGCCGCGGAGGCCGACGTCGACAAGGCCCTGGAGTTCGCCCGGTCCATCGGATCGACGTGGCGGGGCAACACCTACGACAAGTTCGCCAAGGTCAAGGAGACCCTGAATCAGGTCATCGAGTCCGGCCAGCTGTCGATCTTCACCGGCGGCTACTGGGACCACCCTGACTACCGTCTTCCTCCCGAGGCGAACCTGATGGCGGTGTCCCATTACCTCGACGCCCTGGAGTTCCAGCGGTCGATCATCCGCATCAACACGGTCTTCGGCGGCAAGAACCCGCACCCGAATTTCCTGGTCGGCGGCATGGCCTGCTCGATTGACCCGGACAAGTCGGAGACGGTCAACCAGGTCCACCTGGACCAGGTCGAGACGTGGGTCGCCGAGATGGTCGAGTTCGTGCGCGACTGCTACTACCCGGACGCGGTGGCGATCATGGGCGCGTACAAGGACTACTTCGACATCGGAGCCGCCGCCCCGAATTTCCTGGCGGTCGGCATGGCCGGCGCGACGTATGCGGGTGACCCGGCGACGTCGCGGGTCGAGACGACGCACCCGGAGGTCAAGCCCGGCGTGATCCTCGACGGCGATTACACGAAGGTGGCGCCGTTTGATCCGCAGAAGATCGAGGAGTTCGTGTCCTCGGCGTGGTTCACCTACGAGGACGGCGACGACACGGGTCTGCACCCGCTGGTCGGCGAAACGACCGTGGACTACACCGGCCCGACGCCGCCGTACGAATGGTTGGGCGACGAGGACAAGTACACGTGGTCGAAGGCGCCGCGCTACGACGGTCGCGTCATCCAGGTCGGCCCCGTCGCCCGCGTGCTCAACGCGTACGTGCAGGGCGAGCCCCGCACCAGGGAGCTTGTCGACGAGGCCCGCCGGACGTTGGACATCGAGGTGGAGCAGCTCAATTCCACGGCCGGGCGCACGTACGCCCGCGCCGTCGAGGCGGTCACCGCCGCGGAGTACATGTCCGAGGTGGTCATGCCGCAGTTCGTCGAGGGCATCCGCAACGGCGACATCGACGTGTTCGACGCCTCCAAGTGGGAGCCGTCGAGTTGGCCGGACGAATGCTCGGGCATGGCCTTCACGGAGGTCGCGCGCGGCATGCTCAGCCACTTCACGTCCATCAAGGACGGGAAGGTGAGCAACTACCAGGCGGTCGTGCCCACCACGTGGCTGGCGGGCGGCCGGGACCCGGAGGGCAACCTCGGCCCCTACGAGGAGTCGCTGGCCGGCGGCCATCCGCTGGTCGATCCGGAGCAGCCGCTGGAGCCCATCCGCACCATCCACTCCTTCGACCCCTGCATGTCCTGCGCGGTCCACGTGCTGGACCCGGAGGGGACGGAGATCTTCAAGACGGTGACGTCATGACCGCCCCGGACAAGACCCCGGATCGGGGCATGGAAGCCCAGGAGATGTCGGCGGATTCGTTGCGCGAGCCCGGTGCTCCGCGGCGGATCATCGACGGCGAGGAGTACGTCCGCGTCGACCTGTGGTCGGCGAGCCTGCGGTTCCAGCATTGGGCGTCGGTGCTGCTCATCGTGGTGATGTCGGCGACCGGCTGGTACATCATGGACCCGTTCTTCGGCCCGGACGCGGCGACGTCCGCGGCGTCGGGGGACACCGGGTATTTGATGGGCATCATCCGCTTCATCCACATCACCGCGGGTTTCCTGTGGTGTGGCGTGGCGTTGGCGCGGTTGTTCATGCTGTTCTTCGCGCGCGGCAAACAGTCGCGGTGGAGGGCACTGTCGCCGGTCCATTCGATGAAGGACGTCAAGGGCCTGTGGGACGTGACGTTGTACTACGCGTTCCTGAAGAAGGAAGCGCCGCTGTACATCGCCCACAATCCGCTGCAGCAGTTGTCCTACACGGGCATCTACGCGATGTGCCTGCTGCAGGTGATCACGGGCCTGGCGCTGTTCGGGCTGTACGACCAGTCGAATTGGTTCCTCATGGTGCTGTCGTACCCGATCCATTGGGTCGGCATTCCGGTCGTCCGGCTGATCCACACGGTGTTGATGTTCCTCATCTGGGTGTTCGTGGTCATTCACGTGTACCTGGCCGTGCGGTCCGACGTCGTGGAGAAGCACGGCGGCATCTCCTCGATGATCAACGGCGGCATGTGGTTGCACCGCGACGCCAAGCCGGTCGACGGCGATCGCGTCGGTCCGCCGGAGCACAAGGAGGAGAAGGCCCGTCGTTTCCGGTGGGCGCGGGTGAACCGGTGGACGGCGAAGTGACGGGCCCGGCGGACCCGGCGGACCCTGCGGGCCCGGCGATCACGGTCCTGGGCGTCGGCAACGCCGTCATGGGCGACGACGCCGCCGGGCTGGAGATCCTCCGTTTGCTCAAGGCCCGATTCGCGGGGCGCGGCGATGATGCCGACCACACCGGCGACGTCCGCGACGCCGACGGCGCCCGCTCCGTCGACGTGGACGCCCTCGTTCCGTTGACCAGTGCGTCGTCGACGCCGTCGACGCCGTCGCACGTGACGACGGCGACGGCCACGGCCACGGACATCGCCGCCGGTCCCGACGGTCGCATCGGCGACGTCGCGTTCGTCGAAGGGGGCACGTCCGGCCTGGAATTGGTGGGCGTGGTCGGCGAGGCGCGCAAGTTGCTGGTCCTCGATGGGCTGACCGGCCCGGGGGACCCCGGCGACGTGGTGGTGCTGGAGGGCGACCAGGTGCCGCGTCTGCTCAATTCGAAGTTGTCGCCGCACCAGGTGGGGCTGCTGGATCTGCTGGCCACGGCGCGGCTGCTGGGCCGGGAGCCGGAGCTCGTCGGCGTCGTCGGCGTGGTGTGCGCCAGCGCCGAGCTGGAGGTGCGCCTGACCCCGGAGGTCGCCGCGGGCGTGCCGGCGGCGGTCGCCGCGGCGGAGGACGTGTTGGCGCGGTGGGCGGCGGATTAGGTGCCTGTGCCCGTGCCGGTGTCCGCGCCCACGTCCACGTCGACTTCCCGGATCGCGAATTCCCGCCCGTGCCGCAGGTCGGCGGTGGGGGCGCCGCAGGCGGGGCAGGCGAGGGCGAAGAATTCGTCGATTTCGTGTTCGGCCGCGCAGGCCGGGCACCACACGGTGGCGGGGATGATGTCGATTTCCAGGTCGGCCCCGGCGCAGACGGTGCCGCCGGTGGCCAGTGGCCAGGCGGCGTGCAGGGCGTCTTCGATGACGCCGGAGCGGGTGCCCACGTCGAGGGCGACGCGCCGCACGCGTCGGCCGTCGGCGGCGTCGACGATGACCTCGACCACGCCAGTCAAAAGCCCCAATTCATGCATGCCCCAAGTGTGGCACGTCGTTCGAATGTGAAAGCGTTGGTGTCATGAGCGAGACCATTCACCTGGATCAGCTGGTCGATCCGTTCGAGGCGAGGGTCGTGGTCGTCCGCGCCGCCGATGGGACGGTCGCCGATGCCCGTTTCGATCTGTCGGGACTGCCGCGCCTGGATCCGATGCTGGCGGGCAAGGACGTCGCGGGGGTGCCGGATCTGGTGAAGATGCTCTGCGGCATCTGTCCCGTCGCCCATCATTTGGCGGGGGTGGCGGCGTTGGAGTCGTTGGCCGGCATCGCGCCGGAGGATCTGCCGCGCCACGTGCGGGAGCAGCGCCTGCTGTTGCATCACGGCAGCGTCCTCGATTCCCTGTCCTCCCGTTTCATCGGCCGCGACCGCGACCTCGCCGTGCGCCTGCGCCGCCTGGGCAAGTTGGCCATGAAGGCGGCGGGCGCGCCGGGCCATTTCCCCGACGTCGCGGTGCCCGGCGGCGTGCGCGTTCCCGTCGATGCGGAGGCGCTGGCCGAACTTGCGGCAGGGCTTCCCGTGCTTGACGACGATCTGGCGTCCCTCCTCCTCGCCCTGCCTGCGTCGGGTGCTCGGGCGGCGGCGACGGCGCGGTTCGACGGCCTGGATGTCGCGGTGGTCGATGCCAGCGGCGAGCTCGATCCGCTGGGCGGCCACGTCGGGCTCGTCGGCGACGGCGTGGAGGAAACGATGACCGCGGCGCAATGGGCGTCGCACGTGACGGAGAGCCGCCCCGGCGCCCCCGACCCGCGGCCGGTCATCGAACTCGAGACCATCGACGGCGGCGTGCGTCGGTGGCCGTACCGGGTGGGGCCGCTGGCTCGGGCGCGGTTCCGGGCGATTGCCGGGGACACCGGCGCCACCGACGACCCGTTCGAGGCGCAGGTGCTCGGCCTCGTCGACTCCGTCGCCGCCTTGGCTCGTCTGGTCGGATCCCTGGCCGTCGCGCCCTCCGACGGCACGGGCGGGAGCACGGTGAACGCGGGGGAGGGGGCGTCGTCAAGCATGAAGCGGGGAACCGGAATCGGCGTCGTCGACGGCCCGCGCGGACTGCTCGCGCACGAATACGAGGTGGATGAGGCAGGGACGGTGACCGGCTGCCGCATCCTGACGCCCACCGCCCAAAACGAAGGGTGGCTGGCCGGAATGCTGCGCGCCTCGCTGGCGGCGGCCGGCGACGGGGACGCCGACCGCGAAGCATGGGCCGAGGCCGCGATCAGGGCCGCCGACCCGTGCCTGCCGTGCACGTCGGCACCCGAAGGCGGCATGGGGGTTACCGTGGACGACGAGCAACGGAAGGAAGGCGGACGCTGACATGTGCATCGGGGTTCCGGGGAAGATCCTGGCCATCCACGACGGGCTCATGCCGATGGCCGACCTCGACTTCGGCGGCACCGCCCGCCAATGCTGCCTGGCGTACGTGCCCGAGGCGAAGGTCGGCGACTGGGTGCTCATCCAGAACGGATTCGCCATGGACGTCATCGACGACGACGCGGCGCAGGCGGCGCTGACCGCGATCGGGGAGCTGGGGCTGGCGCCCGGGGTTGAACCTGACGTCGCGTCAGGTGATTGAGTCCCGTTCATGCGAGACGAAGCGATTCCGACCACCGACGGCACCCGCGACGGCGACGGCACCGAGCTGACCATCGGCGAGGCAGCCGAGCTGCTCGGGATCACCGTGCGGACGCTGCGGCACTGGGAGTCGATCGACCTGCTGGTGCCGTCGTGGCGGACGCTCGGCGGCCACCGGCTGTACGTCGACGCCGACCTCGAACGCGCGCAGCGGATCCTGGTGTACCGGGAGATCGGACTGCCGCTGGCCGAGGTCCGCAGCCTGGTCGACGGCGACGGCGACGCCCGGGAGCACCTGGAGCGCCAGCGTCGGCTGCTGGTCGATCGCGCCTCGCATCTGCGCCGGATCATCGACGCAGTCGACGAGATGCTGGAGGAGATGAGCATGAACGACGGAAAGAACACGACGATGGACGCCCGCGCCGCGGCCGAAAAGTTCGGCGGCGGGTGGCGCCAGGACTTCGCCGACGAGGCCGAGGCCCGCTGGGGCGACACCGAGGCGTGGGAGCAGTCGCAGCAGGCGAACGCGAACCGCACCGAGGAAGAGTGGGCGCAGATGTACGCCGACCAGGAAGCGCTGGTGGCGAAGCTGGCGCAGGCCATCGGCGACGACATCGACCCCGATTCCGAGCTCGGCCGGGAGGTGTCGGCCCTGCACCGCGCGGGCGTGGAGAAGCATTACGAATGCGGCCACGGCCGCCAGGTGATCCTGGCCCGGATGTACCTGGTCGACGAGCGGTTCCACGAGGCCTACGGTGGCGTGGAGCCGACGAAGTGGCTGGTCGCGGCCATCGAGGCCGATGCCCGCGCCCACGGCGTCGACCCGGAGACCGCCTCCTGGGATTGATGCCCGCGGGCCGATTCCGCCCGGCTTTGCCGCCGATCGCCTACCCTCGCGGGCATGAGCGAAAAGCACCACGACCCCGTCACGGACCTTCCGGACGGGGTCGACGCCGACTCCGGCCGCCCGCGAGTGGTCATCGTCCACGGATACAACGGTTACCCGGCCAAACACTGGTACCCGTGGCTGGCCTCCAAGCTGGTCGAGGAGGGCTTCCCCGTCACCCGCGTGGCGCTGCCCGACCCGACGCGGCCGGACCCGGTGGAGTGGGCGGCGGCGCTGGCCGAGCAGGCCGGCACGCTGGACGGGGCCGTGGTGGTCGCCCACTCCCTCGGTTGCATCACGGTGCTGTCGCACCTGGAGCGGCACCCGGAGCAGTGGCCGCACGGCCTGGTGCTCGTCGCCGGTTTTGATGCCCGGGTGGCCGCGCTGCCGGAGCTCGACGACTACATCGGCGACGGCGTGGGCACCGAGGCGCTGCTGCCGAGGCTCGGTGACGTGGAAGTGGTCATGTCCGACGGCGACCACGTCGTGCCCAACGCCGACACCGCGGCGATGGCGGGGCGTCTCGGAGTCGAGCCGATCGTCGTCCCCGGTGCAAAGCACTTCCTGTACTCCGACGGCGTGACCGAGGTGCCCGAGGTTCGCGACGCTGCGCTGCGGATCTTGTCGACGTAGCCGGGGCAGCCCTGATGCTCGAGCTCACTCCCACCGCAGCCCGCGCCGCCCGGTGCCGGGCGCAGCTGCTCACCGCGAAGGATCGCGCCGCCGATGCTGTGTCCGCCGTGCGCCACATGCTGGCCATGCAGGCGCAGAACGCGAAGGCGGCGCGGTGGGCGGTGGGCATCCGCACGAAGGGCGCGAAGTATTCGGACGTGCAGGCCGCGCTGGAATCCGGCGCGCTTATCCGCACGTGGCCCATGCGTGGCACGCACCACGTCATGGCCGCCGAAGACGTCTCCTGGCTGACGGGCCTGTGTTCCCACCGGGCGCGTTCCGGCGTGGAGAAGCGCCGCGCGGCCCTGGGGCTCACGCTCGACGACGTGCTCCGCGCCGGTGCCGCCCTGGCCGAGGCCACCACCGACCCCGGACGACTGCCCGAACACGTCGCCGAGAAGGCCGTCTCATTCGTCGGACCGCGTGGTGCGGCGGTCGCGTTGACCAGGGACGGCGTGCGCGAACTGTGGGCGACGGTCGGCATCGATTCGTCGTCGAGCCGTGGTTCCCACATGCTGCGTTTCCTGTGCGAGGAACGCGTCCTGGTGCAGGGCCCGCCGGTCGGTACCGCGGACACCTTCACCGCGTTCGAGGCGTGGGTGCCGGCGGCCGAAGACGGCGCCGACGACGCGGAGACCGATGAATTGTTGCGTCGGCTCGTCGTCAAGCATTTGCGTGGCCGGGGACCGGCGCAGGTCTCCGACATCGCGTGGTGGTCGGGGCACGCGAATTCCACCATCCGGCGGGCCGTGGACATCGCGGGCGACGCGGTGGCGGAGGTGTCGGTGGCGGGGGAGCGGTACCTGATGCTCGCCGAGGCTGCCGAGGAGGCGGCGGCGAACCCGAAGGCCCGACCGCCGCGTGGGCCGATCGCGCTGCCCGCGTTCGACGAATACCTGATGGGCTACGGCGACCGGACGCTCGTGCTGGACAAGGAGGCGGAACCGGAGCTGTTCGCGCTGATCGGGCCGACGAAGAACGGCCTGGTCAACCGGGCGACGATGAATGCCGGGCGGATCGTCGACACTTGGGACGAGGACCACCCGGCGGCGTCGGACTACCTGAAGTTCGCGGGGCGCTGACTTACACATCCCGCACGTGGCCCGTGACGTGCGGGCGCCGCTTCTTGCGGTCCCAGGCCACGATGTCGGTGCGGCTGTGGCCGAGGTTAACCGGCTCTTCAGGATTTAGAGTGCGTTGA
>NZ_KV787123.1:0-3487 GCF_001807025.1 Corynebacterium sp. HMSC11E11
GGAGGGTGCGGGTGGCTGAGTTGGGATGGGGGCGTCACGGCGCCGGCGCGGAGGGGCTCGCGCGAGGGGGTGCGGGTGGCTGCGTTGGGGCGGGGCGCGTGTGATTGCGGGTGGAGGGTGCGGGTGGCCGTGGCATGGATGCGGGGGGTTGCCGTCGCCGGGAGCTGCCTCGGCGCCGCTTCTTCGGTCCGCGCGCGCCGGCCGCTTTTGCTTGACGACGGCCCGTCTGAACGTCGAAGCGTCGTAAAGCAACTGCGAAGCCGGAACGCGACGGCGGCGCGGAAAGGACGGGGTGGGGCAGAAGGGATGCGAAGGTGGGGTAGAAGAGGCGCGAAAGGGAACGGGGAGGCGACGCGGGAGGGGCGGAGCAGGTGGCGTAGAGCGGCGGGGCGATGTGCTCCATGGGGCAATTGTTTCGCCTGTTGTCACGCGAGGTACATGCCTACACGTATCCTGGGAGGGTGGCGCGCGCGTTCTGCGGCAAAACTGCCGCCCGCGCGCTCGCGAAGCAACGCGAGTGATAGGGGAAGTTGAGCGATGGCCAAGGTCCTGTTCAACCTCGGCAGGTGGTCCTACCTGCACAAATGGACGGTCATCATCGCATGGGTGCTGATCCTCTGCGGTGTCGGCGGTGCAGCCGGCGCATTCCAAAAGGGATTCGACGACCAGTTCTCGATCCCCGGCATGCCGTCGTCGATCGCCTCCCACATGATCGAGGACAAGTTCCCCAACGAAATCAACCCCATCCGCGAACAAACCGTCTACGTCGTGTTCGCCGCCCCCGAAGGCGAAAAACTCGAAGACCCCGGGAACATGGAAGCCGCCGACGCCGTCGTCGCCTCCATCAAGGACAACATCGACCAACTCACCGCCGACCAGATGCTCGTCAACCCGGTGCGGCTCAACCCCGAACTGCAACGCACCATCATCGACGTCGGCACCAGCTCCGGCCTGCCGGAAAACGTCGCCAAGGCCGACGCCCACGCGCTGCGCATGCTGTCCGAAGACGGCCGCTACGGCATCTCCCAATTCGCCTTCGACGTCCGCGTCCCCAAGGACATCACCCCCGAAAACCGCCAGGCCCTGTTCGACGCCATGCAAATCGGCCGCGACGCCGGGCTGCAGGTCGAAGCGATGGGCCCCGGCATGATGGACCCCGTGGCCGTCAGCGCCACGTCGGAGATCATCGGCATCTCGGTCGCGGCGGCGGTGCTGATCGTGACGTTCGGCTCCCTCGTCGCGGCGGGCCTGCCGCTGATCACCGCCGTCGTCGGCATCGCGATCGGCTCGCTGCTCGTCGTGTTCATGACGTCGTTCACCACCGTCAATTCCATCACCCCGGTGCTGGCGGTCATGATCGGCCTGGCCGTCGGCATCGACTACGCCCTGTTCATCCTGTCGCGCTACCGGTCCGAACGGGGCCGCGGGCTGACGAGAGCCGACGCCGTCGGCATGGCCACGGGCACGGCCGGCTCATCCGTGGTGTTCGCCGGCCTGACGGTCATCGTGGCGCTGGCGGCGCTGGTGCTGGCGAAGGTGCCGTTCCTGTCGCTGATGGGCATTTCCGCGGCGATCACCGTCGGCATCGCGGTGGTCATCTCGCTGACGCTGCTGCCGGCGCTGATGGCGCTGTTCGGGGAGAAGATTTTCGCGGTGAAGATCCCGGGCATCGCGGGCAACCCGCTCAAGGGCAGCCGCCGCCCGCTGTTCGGGGGCAAGACGATGGGCCGCAGGTGGGTCGAGGCGATCCACAAGGCGCCGGGCCTGTTCCTGGTCGGCGCGGTCGGCATTCTGGTGGCGCTGTCGGTGCCGGCGGCGAATCTGCAACTGGCGTTGCCGTCGGATTCGACGTCGCCGTACGGGTCGACGCAGCGTAATGCGATCGAGTTGGCGGCGGAGGGCTTCGGCCCGGGCCGCAATGCGCAGATGCTGATCGTCGCCGACGCGGATGACGTCAATCCGAATGCGGCGGTGCTGCAGCCGGTGGCGCGGGGCCTGATGTCGGGTGATCCGTCGATGTCGCCGGAGGATGCGGCGCGGAAGGCGGCGTTCAGTTACGCGTTGGATCATTTCAAGAACAACGTCGACGTCGAGCACGTGCAGATGATCGGCATGAACGAGGACGGCACGGGCGTGCAGATGATGCTGACGCCGAAGGCCGGCCCGCTTGATTCGGAGACGGGGTCGCTGATCGCGGCGTTGCGTGCGCAGCAGAATCAGATCGAGGAGGCCACGGGCCTGGTCACGGGCGTGACGGGGCTGATCCCGATCGAGCAGGACATCACGCAGCGGTTGTCGGATGCGATGCCGGTGTACCTGTCGGTGGTCATCGGCCTGGCGATCGTGCTGCTGTTGCTGGTGTTCCGTTCGTTGGTGGTGCCGTTGACGGCGGGGCTGGGCTTCCTGTTGTCGGTTGGTGCGGCGTTCGGTGTGACGGTGCTGTTCTGGCAGGAGGGCCTGTGGGATCTGGTGCATACGCCGGGGCCGCTGGTCAGTTTCATTCCGATTTTCATGATCGGCGTGACGTTCGGTTTGGCGATGGACTATCAGGTGTTCCTGGTGTCGCGGATGCGTGAGCATTACACGCATTCGAAGGGGGTGTCGCGGCCGGGTTCGCGGTACAACGCGGTGGAGGAGTCGGTCATCGAGGGCTTCTCGTTGGGGGCGCGTGTGGTGACGGCGGCGGCGATCATCATGATCGCGGTGTTCGTGGCGTTCATCGGGCAGCCGTTGGCGTTCGTGAAGGTGTTCGGTTTCGCGTTGGGTGCGGCGGTGTTGTTCGATGCGTTCCTGGTGCGGATGACGTTGATTCCGGCGTCGATGTTCCTGTTGGGGCGTGCGACGTGGTGGATGCCGAAGTGGCTGGATCGGGTTTTGCCGTCGGTGGATGTCGAGGGTTCGGCGTTGGAGTCGAAGGCGGATGAGCTCGCGGCGGCGGGCAAGGCGGAGCGTGAGGCGGCGGCTTCGTCGCTTGACGACGGTTCGGCGGATTCCGGGGCGGCGAAGGGCCGCAAGCGGCGGAAGGGCCGCAAGGGCGGCAAAAACGGCAAGGATGCCAAGGACGCCAAGGGAACCGAAGCCGCCAAGGGGACCGAAGCCGCCAAGGGTGCCGGGGCGCTCGGCGGTGGTTCGGTCATCGGCGGTGCGGCCGCCGCGGCGCTGTCGCCGACGTTCCGGGAGCCGGCGCGGTCCACGGATGATGAGGCGACGACCGAGTTCCCGCTCGTCGACGCCGAACTCGTCGAGGAGCCGAAGGGCCGCACGATCCGTGGCCCGGAGGTGCCGGTGACCTCGAAGCCGGAGTCGCAGCCGGAGCCGCACCGCACCCCGTTCAGCAGCCCCTACGCGGAGCGTCGTCTCAAGCGGGAGGAGGAGCGGGCCGCCCGTCTGAAGCGGGAGGCCGAGGAGAAGGAGGAGAAGGCGGCCGTCGAGCGAAGCGCGCAGCGGGTGTCGTGGCCGCCGCAGCAGCCCGCCGCGCCCGCCGGGC
>NZ_KV787123.1:3507-5151 GCF_001807025.1 Corynebacterium sp. HMSC11E11
CCCCGCCGCGCCCGCCGGGCCGGTAGAGCCAGCCGAGTCGGCCGGGCCGGCCGAGCCAGCCGCGCCCGCCGAGCCGACCGAGCCCGCCGACGATTCGATCTCGGTCCAGGACCTCATCAAGCGCGAGGGCGGCCGCTCCCGCCCGCGCCGCCGCCGGGCCCTGTGGGACCCGCGCGACTACGACGAACTCGACGGAGACGACTGACCCCGCCTCCGGCACCACCACATCACCGGCTGGGGCGCCCCCACACCGCGCCCCGGCCGCCGACGCCCGACCGGAACCCCGGCCGGGCCCGCGACTTTTCGAGGAGACCACCCCGTGACGGATTCAACGGCGAACGAGGAGAACTTCACCGTCGTCAAGCAGATGGACGGCGAGCCGGGGCGAGCCGGAATCATCCGCACCCCGCACGGCGACGTGGAAACCCCCGCGTTCATTCCCGTCGGCACCAAGGCGACGGTGAAAACGCTGACGCCCGAACAGATCCGGGCAACCGGCGCGCAGGCCGTGCTGTCCAACGCGTACCACCTGTACCTGCAGCCCGGCCCCGACATCGTCGAAGCCGCCGGCGGGCTGACGCGGTTCGAAAACTGGCACGGCCCCACGTTCACCGACTCCGGCGGATTCCAGGTGATGAGCCTCGGCGTCGGCTTCCGCAAAACCCTCGCCATGGACGTCACCGGCCTGCAAAACGACGACATCGTCGCGCCCGGCAAGGAACGCAACGCCTTCGTCGACGAGGAGGGCGTCACCTTCCGCAGCCACATCGACGGCAGCTCGCACCGCTTCACGCCCGAGGTGTCCATGGGCATCCAGCACAAGCTCGGGGCGGACATCATTTTCGCGTTCGACGAACTGACCACCCTGATGAACACCCGCCAGTACCAGGAGGCTTCCGTCGAGCGGACGCACCGCTGGGCGAAACGCTGCCTCGACGAGCACGAGCGCCTGACGCGCGAACGCAACCAGGTGCCCGGGCGGGTGGGCGAGCTCGCCGAGGGGGAGCGGCCGCTGCAGCAGCTTTTCGGCGTCGTGCAGGGCGCCCAGTACGAGGATTTGCGGCGCCGCGCCGCGCGGGGGTTGGTGTCGCTTTCCGACGACGCCGAAGCCGCCGGGAAGCTCGGTTTCGCCGGGTACGGGATCGGAGGGGCGCTGGAAAAGCAGCGTCTGGGCGAGATCTGCCGGTGGGTCACCGACGAGCTGCCCGAGGACCGGCCGCGCCACCTGCTGGGCATTTCGGAGCCGGACGACATTTTCGCCGCCGTCGCCGCCGGCGCGGACACCTTCGACTGCGTCGCCCCGACCAGGTTGGCGCGCCGCGGTGGCGTCTACACCCTGGACGGGAAGATCACGCTGACGAACGCGCGGTTCAAGACCGACTTCGGGCCCATCGACCCGGAGGTCGAGTCGTACACGTCGATGAATTACTCGCGCGCGTACATCCACCACCTGCTCAAGGCGAAGGAGTACCTGGCGGGCACCCTGTGCACCATCCACAACGTGCACTTCATGGTGAAGCTGGTGGAGAACATCCGGGCGTCGATCCTCGACGGGACGTTCGACGAGTACCGCGACGAGTTCCTCGGCCGGTACTACGCCGGGAAGAAAAAGTAGCGGCGGGGCGGCCGCGGATGGCCGCCCCG
>NZ_KV787124.1:0-22233 GCF_001807025.1 Corynebacterium sp. HMSC11E11
CGGGGCGTTCGCCGCCCGGGCGGAACGGTGGGGGGGCACCCTCGGCGCGGTCGCGGGACTCGGCGGCATCTGGAACCGCCAGGCCGTGCCCGATGCCCGCGAAACCGGGCCGGCGGCGTTGGCCGTCGTCGCGCTGCTGGCGTTGTTCGTCGTCGGCTGGCGCATGGCGTGGGGTTCGCGGACGGCCAAGTCGCGTGCGGCCGGGTCGGGTGCCGCCGGTCGCCTCGCATCGGATCGCCGCCGCCTCATCGTGCTGGCGGTGGCCGCGGTGCTCGTGGTCTCGGCGATGGCGACGCCGCCGGGATTGGCGCTGATGTCGTGGGCGCTGGAGACCGTGCCCGGCGCGGGTTTGTTCCGCGACGCCCAGAAATGGGTGGCGCTCGCGGTGCCGGGGTACGTGATCCTCGCCGCCGCCGGCGGGGAGGCCATCGCCCGGCAGATCCCCGATCGTCGGGGCTGGCTGGCCACGATCTTCGCTGTCGCGGTCGTCATCGCCGCCGTGCCCGACCTGCCCCGCGCCGTCGCGCCGCTGCGGCCCGTGGACCCGTGGCCGGGGTGGAATGCGGTGTCGGGACTGGTCGCGATGGACGACTCGGCCGTGGCTGTGTTGCCCGCCGGCCCGTACCGCATCATCGACGGCCGCCCCACCTACGATCCGGCCGTGAAGATCCTGCCCGCCCCGGTGCTGGCCACCGGTGACCTGGTGGTGTCCGGCACCCGGGTCGGGGGCGAAGGCACCACCGCCGCGACGGTGGAGGCGACGCTGCTCGACGCACCCGACGACGCGGTGGAGATCCTCCGCGCCAACGGCGTCGCCTGGGTGCTGGTGGAATCATCCCCCGGGGAGCTCGGCGATTCGGCCCGCGTCCTGGACCGGCTCGAGCTCGTCTACTCCGATGCGCACCTGGCGCTGCACCGGGTGCCCGGCGCGATCGCCCCCGTCGACCACGCCGATCGAACGCCGGCGTGGATCGCGCTGGCGGCGTGGGCGGCGATGGCTCTGGCCGGTCCGGCCGGTGGCCTCGCCCCCGGTTCTCGCCGGGACCGGACTCGCCGTGCTCCCGACCGCCGCACGCCGCCCCCGAGCATCCGCGGTTACCCGGGCGTCACCGCTTGACGGCGACGTCGGAAAGCACCTGCTCCACCGCGCGGGCCGTGGCGTCCCAACTGAACGTCTCCGCGCGCTTCTTCGCCTCCGCGCCGAGGAACGCACGCAGGTCCGGGTCCCCGACGATGGACCCCACGGACTCCACGAGCCCGGCCGGAGTGTCGGCCAGCAAGCCGGTGACCCCGTCGACGACGGAATCCTGCAACCCCGCCGACGAGCGGTAACCGACCGTGGGCACGCCATGCTGGGCGGCCTCGATGACGGCCAAACCCCACCCCTCCTTGCGCGACGGCATCACGTGAACGCAGGCGCGGGAGAGGATGAGGTGCTTTTCCTCCTCCGACACCTGGCCATGGAAAACGACGCGATCGGCGATGCCCTGCTTCTCCGCGTAGGCGAGCAATTCGTCGCTCCACCAGCCCGAACCGACGACGTCGAGCACAGCATCGGGGTAGGTGGGGTTGATCGCGGCGATGGCGTCGATGGCGTGCTCGATCTGCTTGTGCGGCACCAGCCGCGACAACGTGACCAGGCGCGGCCCCCCGTCGACGGCGCACGGATCCTGCGAGACGGTCCGCTCCGCATCGACGGCGACCTCGGGGACGGGATCGACGCCGTTGCGGATGATGGAGATCCGATCCCCCTCGATGCCGAGCCCCTGCAGATCATCCGCGCTGGGCCGCGACACCGTGATGTACCGGCAGGACCGCTGCACCGCCGGCGCCAACGACGACTCGATGAACCAGCCGACCATGCCCACCAGCTTGCCCGCCACCGGCCACTGCTCACGGTGGCAATGGTGGGTGAGCACCACCGTCGGCCGCCCGGAGAACACGGACGCGAAGAACGGGATGCCGTTTTGGGTGTCCAGCACGACGTCGGGCCGGCCGCCCAGCGCGCGGGCGATGGGGCCCAGGCCCACGCGGGCGGCGAGCATCGCACCCCACGCGCGGACGTAGACGGAAAAATTGCCGCCGCAGCGGGAATAACGCACCGCGGCCCGCTCGGACTTCTTCGGCGCACCGGGGTAGGCGGCGGTGCGGAAAACCACGCGATGCCCCTGCTCGGCGAGGTGTTCGGCGACCCGCTCGAGGTAGCGTTCGCTGCCGCCGCCTTCGGGATGGCCGGTGTCGCGCCAGCACAGCAGCAGAATCTTCATGGGGTGCAACCATAATCCCCGGCCCCGGCGCCCACGGCGGGTTCCGGGCTTTTCCCCCGGCCCGGCCCCCGGTCGGGTGACGGTGCAATAGGGTCGAAGACGTGAGTTTCACGCCGCCCGCGCTGTCCGAATTGCGCTCCCACTGCACCCTCCGCCGCTCCTTCGGCCTGCTCGACGACTTCAAGTACGAGCAGACCGACCCCGACCGCTTCTACGGTCACCTCGCCGAAGACACCGTCGCGCTGCTCGAGGGCATCGCCGCCGGATCCGGGCTGACGCGATCCGGCGGCGCCCGCGTGACGACGGCCGACGCGGCCACGCGAACGTCGTCAAGCCCGGAAGGGGCCGGGAACAAGACGGCCTCTCCCCTGGCGGGGACGCGAATCCTCGACGTCGGCGGCGGACCGGGATACTTCGGCCGGGCATTCGCCGAACGCGGCGTGGAATACTACACGTGCGAACCCGACGTCGGCGAAATGGCGGCGGCGGGCATCCGACTCGACTCCTCCGTGCGCGGATCCGGGCTCGACCTGCCCTTCCGCGACGGGGCGTTCGACCTGACGTACTCGTCGAACGTCGCCGAACACGTCGCCGAACCATGGCGCATGGGCCGCGAAATGCTGCGCGTGACAGCACCCGGCGGACTGGTCGTCTACTCCTACACCCTCTGGTACGGGCCGTTCGGCGGCCACGAAATGGGGCTGACCCACTACCTCGGCGGCGACCGCGCGCGCCGGATGTACGAAAAGAAGCACGGCAAGCGTCCCAAGAACTACTACGGCGAGTCCCTGTTCGAAGTCGGCTGCGCCGAAGGCCTGGCCTGGGGCCGCGAAATGCAGCGGGCCGGCCACGCCGAACTCCTCGCCGCATTCCCCCGCTACCACCCGTGGTGGGCATGGTGGATGACCAAGGTGCCGGTGCTGCGCGAGGTCGGAGTGTCCAACCTCGTGCTCGTGCTGCGGAAGAAGTAGCAGAGGAAGCAGCGGGACAAACACCGGAGGAGGCGGATCCGCCAGCGGTTTCGGGGATTTCGGGGGCACCCGATGCACCGGTGGACGCGGTTAATTGAGCGGACCCGTGGACACCTTCACATATGTCGTTATAGTGACATGAGACACTCTTCGCCGACATGTGAGGACACGACACACCATGACCAACGCCAACATCCCCGCGGGTGGCGAGGCCTTCATCTACGAAGCCATTCGCACCCCCCGAGGCAAGGGCAAGAAGGACGGCTCCCTCCACGAGGTGCGCCCCCTGACCCTGCTCGTCGGACTCGTCGAGGAAATCCGCCGCCGCAACCCCGGCCTCGACGAAGAACGCATCAACGACATGGTCATCGGCTGCGTCACCCCGGTCGGCGACCAGGGCGCCGACATCGCCCGCACCGCCGCCCTGGCCGCGGGACTGCCGAACCGCACCGCCGGCGTGCAGATCAACCGCTTCTGCGCCTCCGGCCTGACCGCCATCAACCTGGCCTGCGCCAAGGTCCGCTCCGGCATGGACGAGCTCGTCCTCGCCGGCGGCGTCGAGTCCATGTCCCGCGTGCCCATGGCCTCCGACGGCGGCGCCTGGGCCATGGACCCGCAGGCGTCCTTCGCCACCGACTTCGTGCCGCAGGGCATCTCCGCCGACCTCATCGCCTCGCTCGACGGCTTCACCCGCGAGCAGCTCGACCAGCTGGCCGTCAACTCCCACGAGCGCGCCAAGAAGGCGTGGGACGAGGGCCGCTTCAAGGACTCCGTCGTGCCGGTCGTCGACCAGAACGGCCTGACCATCCTCGACCACGACGAGACCGTCCGCCCGGGCACCACCGTCGAGTCGCTCAGCGGCCTGCGTCCCTCGTTCGCGCAGATGGGCGAGCTCGGCGGCTTCGACGCCGTCGCGCTGAAGAAGTACACCCAGCTCGAGCAGATCAACCACCTGCACCACCCGGGCAACTCGTCCGGCATCGTCGACGGCGCCGCCCTGACCCTCGTGGGCACCGAGAAGGCCGGCTCCGACATGGGCCTGACCCCGCGCGCCCGCATCGTCGCCACCGCCGTCAACGGCGTCGAGCCGACGATCATGCTCACCGGCATCGAGCCGGCCGTCCGCGAAGTCCTGGCCAAGGCCGGCCTCGGCGTCGACGACATCGACGTGTGGGAGATCAACGAGGCCTTCGCGGCCGTCGTCCTCCACGCGCAGCAGAAGCTGGGCATCCCCGACGAGAAGCTCAACGTCAACGGCGGCGCCATCGCCATGGGTCACCCGCTCGGCGCCACCGGCGCCATGATCACCGGCGCGGCCATCGACGAGCTGCACCGCACCGGCGGCCGCTACGGCCTGATCTCGCTGTGCATCGGCGGCGGCATGGGCGTGGCCACCATCATCGAGCGGGTCTAGGCCCGATCTCGCTTTCCGGAATCAACCGACAAACACAGGGATACAGGGAGATCACCACATGACCGACAACATGTTCCGATGGGACCTCGCCGACGACGGCATCGTCACGCTGACGATGGACGACCCGAATGCGCCCGTCAACACGATGAACAAGACCTTCCAGGACGACTTCCGCGCCACGGTCGAGCGTCTGGAGAAGGAGCTCGCCGACGGCCCGGAGGCGGCCGGCATCAAGGGCATCATCCTGGCCTCGGCCAAGAAGACGTTCTTCGCCGGCGGCGACATCAAGCAGATGTCGCAGGTCGGCCCCGAGGACGCCCAGATGATGTTCGACATGGTGCAGCACATGAAGGAGTCGCTGCGCCGCGTCGAGAAGCTGCCGGTGCCCGTCGTGGCCGCCATCAACGGCGCCGCGCTCGGCGGCGGCCTCGAGGTCGCGCTGGCCGCCAACCACCGCATCGCCGCCGACGCCCGCGGCTCGAAGATCGGCCTGCCCGAGGTCACCCTCGGCCTGCTGCCGGGCGGCGGCGGCATCACCCGCGTCGTCCGCATGATCGGCATCCAGGACGCGCTGATGAAGGTCATCCTCACCGGCGCGCAGATGAACCCGGCCAAGGCTCTCAAGGTCGGCCTGGTCGACGAGGTCGTCGCCCCCGACGAGCTCCTGGACCGCGCCCGCGCGTGGCTGCTGTCCGACGACGCCGTCGCCGAGCAGCCGTGGGACGTCAAGGGCTTCAAGATCCCGGGCGGCGACCCGAAGACCCCGAAGTTCGCGATGAACCTGCCGTCCTTCCCGGCGAACCTGACCAAGCAGCTCAAGGGCAGCCCGATGGTCGCCCCGCGCCGCGCCATGCAGGCCGCGGTGGAGGGCGCCCAGGTCGACGTCGACACCGCCCTGACCATCGAGTCCCGCTACTTCACCGAGCTGGTCTGCGGTTCCCAGTCGAAGAACATGATGCAGGCGTTCTTCTTCGACCTGAACCACTGCAACGGCGGCGGTTCCCGCCCGCTGCAGGCCGACGGCACCCCGTACCCGAAGACCGAGTTCAAGAAGGTCGCCGTCGTCGGCGCCGGCATGATGGGCGCGGGCATCGCGTACGTGTGCGCCAAGGCCGGCATGGACGTGGTGCTCAAGGACATCTCCCTGGAGAACGCCGAGCGCGGCAAGAACTACTCGGAGAAGCTCGAGGCGAAGGCCCTGGAGCGCGGCCGCACCACGGAGGAGAAGTCGGCGCAGCTGCTGGGCCGCATCAAGCCGACCGACTCCTACGACGATCTTTCCGACGTCGACCTGGTCATCGAGGCCGTGTTCGAGAACACGGAGCTCAAGCACAAGGTCCACGCCGAGATCGAGGCCGCGGTGCCGGAGACCTGCATCCTGGGTTCGAACACCTCGACCCTGCCGATCACCGAGCTGGCGTCCCACGTCAAGCGCGAGAAGGACTTCATCGGCCTGCACTTCTTCTCCCCGGTGGACAAGATGCAGCTGCTGGAGATCATCTCCGGCGACAACACCGACCCGGCCGTCCTGGCCGCGGCGCTGGACTTCTCGGTGCAGATCCGCAAGATCCCGATCGTGGTCACCGACTCCCGCGGCTTCTACACCTCCCGCGTCATCGGCACCGTGATCAACGAGGCGATCCGCATGGTCGCCGAGGGCTACGAGCCGGCGACCGTCGAGGCCGCCGCCCGCCAGGCCGGTTACCCGGCGGCGCAGCTGCAGCTGGCCGACGAGCTGAACCTGAAGCTGATGAAGAAGATCAGCGAGGAGAACGCGGCCGCCGCCCGCAGCCGTGGCGAGACCATCGACGACGGCGGCGTGTCCACCCTGGTCAACCGCATGCTCGACGACTTCGACCGTCCGGGCAAGCTCGAGGGCCGCGGCTTCTACGAATACGACAACGGTCGTCGTCAGGGCCTGTGGGACGGTCTGCGCACCGAGCTCGGCGCCGGTTCCATTCCCGCCGAGGACGTGGTCCTGCAGGATCTCATCGACCGCATGCTGTTCATCGAGGCCGTCGAGACCCAGAAGTGCTTCGACGAGGGCGTGGTCCTGCACGACGCCGACGCCAACATCGGTTCGATCTTCGGCATCGGCTACCCGGCGTGGACCGGCGGCACCCGTCAGTTCATCAAGAACTACGACGGCGTCGGCGCCGATGGTTCGCCGCAGCGTGGCGTGGAGGGCTTCGTCGCCCGCGCCGAGGAGCTGGCCGCGAAGTACGGTGAGCGTTTCGCTCCGCCGGCGTCGCTGAAGGGCTAGTCCCGAACCGCCCGCCACCGTCGGGCCGGGCGCCCCCTCCGGGCGTCATCCGGTGTCGGCGGCGGCCGTTGAACCGGCCATCCGCATCATGCGGGTGGCCGGTTTCGTGGTTGGCGCGACCGTGCCCGCCTCCTCCGCCCGCGCTTTCCGGAGCCGCGTCGGATCTCCGTTCCCCTGCCACGGTCGCCATGGGGCGGTACACTCACCCCATATGCCCCATGCACCACATCTGGCGCACAGGGCGATTTCAATCACATACGTCACACGAGTTTTTGCTTGACGACGGCCCCCGAGAACCCACGCCACTCGGGTTTACGCCTCGTCGTAAAGCGAAAACCAGCTGAGAGACTTTCTCATCCGACTTTTATAACGGCACGGCAACGATTAAGCTGTGCATGTTGTTATCGCGGCCGGAACCACCCGGTCGCTTCGTCGTCACCACGAAGGCAGCCCCATGCGAATCCGTTCCGTTCTGGCCACTCTCGCCGCCACCGCCGTCGCCGCCGTCACCCTGCCGATGGCCGCGCAGGCCGCGCCCGGAAACACCGTCGTCTTCGGCGACTCCCTGCCGGCCAATCCGACCCTCGGCGACTGGCTGACCGCCAAGGGCGCCCCCATCCCGGGCGGCCGCGTCAACGAGATGGGCTGCGGCACCGACTTCCTGTTCTCCAACGCGGTCGGCGCCGCCAACAACACCCCCGTCGCCGACTACACCTGCGCCGGCTCCTCCTTCCGCACCGGCGGCATCCCGATCTCCGAGCAGATCAACCGCGCCACCGCCACCGGCGCACTCGACCGCGGCACGCGCGAGGTCGTCATCCTCGCCGGCGCCAACGACACCTACCCGTACATCGCCAACGAGCGCATGCCCATGCCGCAGATCCAGGAGAACCTCCGCGTCGCCGCCCGCGACGCCATCAACCAGATCAAGCACGTGGCCCCGCAGGCCAAGGTGAAGATCGCCGGCTACCCGACCGTCTCCGGCCCCAACGGCGAGGTCTGCCTGATCAACACCGGCGGCGTCGGCGTGCCGACCCCGGCCGTCAACCTCCGCGAGATCGAGGACGGCCTCGACGCCGCCCTGGCCCAGGCCGCCGGCGACACCGGCGTCCAGTTCGTCAGCCTCAAGGCCGCCACCGCCGGCCACGGCACCTGCGACGCCGACAACTGGGTCGTCGGCGTCATCGACGACAGCATCGGCGACTACAACCTGTTCGTCCACATGACCAACCACGGCGTCCAGGTCGCCGGCGACCACGTCGGCCGCGCCTAAATAGGGTCCGCGCACGCTCCCGGAACCGACGACGCCGGGACGCGTGCGACGCGAAACAACCCGCCATCCGAAAGGACGGCGGGTTCTTTCATGCCCTGGGAGCCGCTTGGGTTCCGGCGGCCGCCCCCACGGCCTCACCGCTTACGCGTCGAGCAACCAGTCGTTGGGGCTGAACAGCTCGAAGTGGATGCGCGAACGGTCGACGCCACGCTCGGCGAGCTGTTCGCGGACGTGCTGCAGGAAGCCGTTGCCGCCGCAGATGTAGAACTCCGCATCCTCGGGCAGCTCGACTCCTCCCCCGGCGGACAGGTCCATGAACTCCGGTTCAATCCAGCGCCTCTCCGCGCCATTGGCCAACGCGGACACGGCGGCGGTGCGCTCGGCGGCGAGCACGTCGGCGGCCTCCGAACGGTCGGCGTGGACGGACAGCACCCGGCGCGGCGAATCGTTCGCGGCGAGGTAATTGAGCATGCCGACCATCGGGGTGGCGCCGATGCCGGCGGAGACCAGCACGACCGGGGCGTCGGACTCGGTGTCCAGCACGAGGTCGCCGGCGGGCAGCGAAATCTCGATGTCGTCGCCGACGCGGACGTCGTCGCACAGCTTGTTGGAGACCTCGCCGGCCGGCAGATTGGCCGCCTCGTCGGCGCGGACGCGGCGAACGGCGAACTTCAGCACGCCGTCGCCGGGTACGCCGACCAGGGAGTACTGGCGCAGCTGGCGCGCACCGTCGGACATGGTCTGGCGCACGGAGATGTACTGACCGGGAGTGAAGCCCGGAAGCTCGCCGTCCTTGCCGCGCACGCCGAACACGACGACGTCGTCGCTCAGGTCATCGCGCGAGACGACCTCCGCCGCACGGAAGACGTCACCGGGTTCAACGCCGGCTTCGTCGTAAAGCCCCTTTTCGAAGTTCACCAGCACCCTCTGCATTTCCAGGTACACCGCATCCCACGCATCGCGGACGGCGCCCTGGAACACCTCGGGCGTCAGAATCTCCTCGATCGCATCGAAAAGGTGCTTGTGCACGATCGGGTACTGCTCTTCGACGATGCCGACCGACAGGTGCTTGTGGCCGATGCGCGCCAGCAGCTCCTCGGGCGCCGGGGCCTCCGGGTCGACGAGCGTGGCGGCGAAGGTCGCGACGGAGGCGGCGAGTGCCTTCTGCTGCGCGCCCTGCTTCTGGTTGCCGCGGTTGAACGTGTCGGCCAGAAGCTCCGGGTGGGCGGCGAACATGCGGCGGTAGAAGTTCGGGGTGATGTCGCCGATGTTGGCGCCGACGACGGGCAGGGTCTGACGGATGATGTCCGCCTGCTCGTCGGTGAGTCCGTTCTTGTTGACGTCGATGGTGGCCATGGGTGCTCCCTTGAGAGGGTCGTGATCGGGGTCGACGACCACGCTAGCACTAATTGCGCATTTGGTTTACGCATTAGCCGGAGCAGGGGTGTCCCCGAGGGGTTTCCCATCGAAAAACGGCAGGTCATTGCTTTGCGACGCCCACCCCAACCCCTTCGACCGCCCACCCCGGCGCGGCCGGGAAGCTAACTCGCCGACGTGCGGGTGCCCAACGGCAGCAACGTCCCGGCCCCGCCGACGGGCACCAGTTCGCCGATCGTGATCGGGTCGAGGTGCGAGAAAAACGCCTCCTGCGCCCCGGCCAGCGCACCGCGCAGCTTGCACTCCGGCAGCAGCGGGCATTGCGTGCCGACGCAGTCGACGACCTCGCCGCCCTCCAGCTCGCGCAGGATCCGACCAACGGAACGGTCGAGCGCACCGTCGGCCAGGTAGATGCCGCCGTAGCGACCCTTCACGGCGGTGACCAACTCCATCTCGACGAGTTTGGTCACGACCTTGGACACGTGCGCACGTGACGCATTGAGCTCATCGGCCACCGCCCCCGCAGTGAACTTTTGTCCAGGCTCCCCCGCCGCCATCCGCATGATGATCCGGAGACTCAAATCGGAGAACATCGTGAGCTGCATGTCGGACACACCCTCTCTCGTCACGAAAGCGGACGTTGCGCCGAACCGAACGGCTCGTGAGGTCCCGTGCGTTCAGGTTCGGCCGATCTTTCGCCTCCCACGAGTTTATCGGAACACCACCTGCGCAAATGGATGCGGGTACGTCGACTCGGTCACGCGGTGATTCGGCCACCGCGCGACACGGCCGCACAATGGCTCCGGCCACGGCCCATGCGACACCAGACGGCGCGGCCGGCGCGAAACACGAAGCGCCCCTCCCCCACCGGCATTGTGCCGGCGACGGGAGGGGCGCTGCGGGACGCGTGCGGTGAACCCGGGCAACGCCCGGGATCGGTGAGCGCGAACTCTACTTCTTGGCCTCGCGCTCCTTGATGCGGGACTTCAGGGCGTCGAGCTCGTCCCACATCTCCTGCGGCACGCGGTCACCGAGGGACTTCAGCCACTCCTCGTTGTCCGCGAGGTCGCCCTGCCACTTCTCGGCCGGCGCCTTCAGGGCCTCCTTGACGTCCTCGATCGGGGTGTCCAGACCGGTGAGGTCCAGGTCCTCGGCGCGGGCGGTGTAGCCGACGACGGTCTCCTTGGCCTCCACGCGGCCCTCGATGCGGTCGATGATCCACTTCAGGACGCGCGAGTTGTCGCCGAAGCCCGGCCACAGGAAGCGGCCGTCGTCGCCGCGGCGGAACCAGTTGACCAGGAAGACGTGCGGCATCTTGTCGCCGCCCTTCTTGCCCATGTCAACCCAGTGCTGCAGGTAGTCGCCGACGTTGTAGCCGATGAACGGCAGCATGGCCATCGGGTCGTGGCGCAGCGAACCGACCTTCGCCTCGGCGGACGCGGCGGTCTGACCGGAAGCCAGGGTCGCGCCGATGAAGGTCGCGTGGTTCCAGGACAGGGCCTCGGTCACCAGCGGCACGGTGTCGGGGCGACGACCACCGAACAGGATGGCGTCCAGCGGGACACCCTTCCAGTCGTTGAACTCCGGCGCCGCAACCGGGCACTGGTCGATCGGGGTGCAGTAGCGGGAGTTCGGGTGGGAGGACAGCTCGTCGGACTCGGGGGTCCAGTCGTTGCCCTTCCAGTCGATGAGGTGCTCCGGCTTGCCCTCGAGGCCCTCCCACCAGACGTCGCCGTCATCGGTGAGCGCGACGTTGGTGAAGATGGAGTTGCCCTTCTCCAGGGTCTTCATCGCGTTCGGGTTCGAGTCGTAGTTGGTGCCCGGGGCGACGCCGAAGAAACCGTTCTCCGGGTTGACGGCGTACAGGCGGCCGTCGTCGCCGAACTTCAGCCACGCGATGTCGTCGCCGACGACCTCGGCCTTCCAGCCCTCGATGGTCGGGGTCAGCATGGCGAGGTTGGTCTTGCCGCAGGCCGACGGGAAGGCGGCGGCCACGTGGTAAGCCTTGCCGGACGGGTCGGTCAGCTTCAGGATGAGCATGTGCTCGGCCATCCAGTCCTCTTCCTTGGCCATGACCGAGGCGATGCGGAGGGCGTAGCACTTCTTGGCCAGGATGGCGTTGCCGCCGTAACCGGAGCCGTAGGACCAGATCTCCTTGGTCTCCGGGAAGTGCGTGATGTACTTGGTCTCGTTGCAGGGCCAGGTCGAGTCCTCGTCGCCCTCGTTCAGCGGCGCGCCCACGGAGTGCAGGGCGTGGACGAAGTCGCCGTCCTTGCCGATCTTGTCCAGCGCGTCCTGGCCCATGCGGGTCATGATGCGCATCGACAGCACGACGTACTCGGAGTCGGTGAGCTGCACGCCGAGCTTCGGCGACGGGTCATCGATGGGGCCCATGCAGAACGGGACGACGAACATGGTGCGGCCCTTCATGGAACCGCGGTAGTGCTCGGTCATCTCCGCCTTCATCTTGGCCGGGTCCGCCCAGTTGTTGGTCGGGCCGGCGTCCTCCTCCTTCTCGGAGCAGATGAAGGTGCGCGACTCGACGCGGGCGACGTCGGCCGGGTTGGAGCGCGCCAGGAAGGAGTTCGGGCGCTTCTCCTCGTTGAGCTTGATGAACGTGCCCTTGTCGACCAGCTCCTGGGACAGGCGATCCCACTCCTCGCGGGAACCGTCGGCGAAGACGACCTTGTCCGGCGTGGTGAGCTCTGCAACCTCGGCGATCCAGCTGAGCAGCTCGGCATTCTCGGTCGGGGCCTGACCCTGCAGACCCGGGATGGAAGGTGCGGACATCTGTACTCCTGACTGTGGGTTTCGCGTCTCGTTATCAGACTACCGGCGGATTCCGAAAAGCGCTGCCGACGAGCATGAGACGAACACCACAGCAGCCGTTTCGCGAATGCTCATGCCCATCGGCCCCGTTCACCCCGCTCCCACTCGTGAACCCCCCAGGTCGCCGGAGTTTCCCGCTTGTCGATGCCATCGGGATTCACCCCCGAAGGGGTGGCCCCGGAACTTCCGTCGGCCCCCGCCGACGCCGCCGACGTCGCCGACGATGCCGTCCACGTCTCGTAGGTCCCGTCGAACAGCACGGTGGTGACGTGGTCCACGGTCCCGTCGCCGTCGACGTCGGCGTAGATGCTCAATCCGCGGTCGTCGGCGAGCGTCACGGAATCCGCGATCCCATCGGCGTCGACATCCCCGGTGCCCGGGCCGAGATCGAAGTACTCGCCGCCGATCTCCAGGATCATTCCGCCGGTCGCACCCGCCGCACCGGCGTCGGGGCCGCCGATCGCGTCGAGTTCGCCGAGCCCGCACGCGGTCGTCGGCCACTCGACCCCGCCGACGCCTCCGCCGATTCCGCCCATCGGTGTTTCCACGTTCATTCCCTCCATGTCCGTTTCCTCCAATTCTTTCGTCGGTTCCGCCCCGTCATTTCCCGGTCTCCGCCCGCAGCGCCGCCGCGAGGTGCCGGGCCCGCCAACCGTCCGGGGGCGGTCGGGATTCGGCGCGCAACATGGCGGCGATGTCCCGGTCCCATGTGCGCCGAACCCTGGCCAGGTGCGCGGCCACCCATCCCGCGCGATCCCGGGCGATCCGCCTGCGTCTGCCGGCGATCACCAACGACGCCGCCAACGCGACACCCGCCACCGCCGTCACCGCGGCAACCGCCCACGCCGGCAGTCCCGCCCACTGCAGGAGCCCGCCGAGCATCCCGCCCGCGCCGAGCGCCGCGCCCAGCGTCAGCAGCCCCACCCCGACGTCCGTGAAGATCCCCGGTTTCGGCGGTTCCGGCGCCGTCGGCGTCTCCGGCGGCCCGGGCAGTCCCAGCGTCTCCGCGACGGTCACCGCCGCCCGCGCCACCGCCTCATCGACCTCCTCGGGCGACGTCGGCGGCGTACCGCGGCCGATCCCCTCCAGCGCGTCGGCGATCGCGTGCGGCATGGTCGCCTTCCGCTCCCTCAGTTGCTTGTCGACGGCCCGCGCCCGCCCGGCGCGATCGGCGGACAATTGCGCCGCCAACAACGCCCGCCGACGTTGACCCGGCGTCGGGGTGATCGGCCGGGCGGGTCCCTCGGCGAGGAGTTTCAACGTTCTGGCCATGGTGGCGTCGAGGGGCCCGACGGCGACGTCGACGTGAATGGCGTCGCGCCACTGGTCGAGGCACCCCGCAGCCGGGCCCGCACCGGACCCCGCCCCCGCATGGCCATCGAGGTCCAGTCCGACGGCGCAACGCCCGGTCGCCCCCGACACCGCCTCCACCAGGTCGACGTCGCCGCGATCCGGCGGCACCCGCCCGTCGACGAGGACGAGCACCACCGGGGTCCGCCCGTCGACGAGTCGCACGCCCGCCGCCTCCAACGCCGACGCATCCGCCCATTCGGCCGCCGGGCCGGTCCGGGTCACCTCCAACGGCGGCGCATCCGTCCTCTCCCCGCCCGTCCCCGTCACGCCCACAGCAGATCCTCCAGCTCGTCGCGCACCACCGGGTGCGCCACCGCTATCCGGGCCACACCCCTTTCCAGCCGCCCCGACCGCACCTGCGCCAACACCGTCGGCGACGTCAGCTCCGCCACCGCGGCGATCACCTCCGACACGGCCGGACCACCGGGATCGGCGGCGTCGTCAAGCGAAATGCCCCGCCCCGCACGCCCCCGGGGATGGACGACCACCTCGCCCGGCCGCGCAACCGCCCCCGGATCGTGCGACAACGTCACCACCGCATCCGCGTCGACGCGCGGCGCGGCCCCCTCATCGGCGAGAATCCGCCACCGCCCCCGCGCCGTCGGATGCCGCCGCAACGACGCCGCAACCCCCTTCGCACCGATGCCCGCCGGCCCGCGCACCGCGATGACTGGTGGCCCCGACGCCGAATCGAGCAACTCCGCCATGTCCACCGCCGCGGCCTCGCCGACGCCGGCATCCGCCAACCAATCGACCACCGCCGCCCACAAACGACCGTCCCGCACCGACTCGCCCATCCCCGGTTCCCCCCGAACCCGCCCGATCCCCCTGATCCGAACGCGCCCAGTAGACCACGGGCGCCCCGCACCGGCAACAGATCCGGTACCCGCCACCCGCCGTTCACGCGCCCACGCGCGGGCGAATCACGCGCGCGGGATTATTGACCCCGCCCTCCCGTCGTGAACAATGGGAGCGATGACTAATACTGATACCCCTGATACGAACGACGCCGCCGGGGGAGGCGCGGATTCCGCGACCCCCGACACGGCGTCCGGCACCGGCCGCGTCCCCGACTTCGGCAAGGGCGCCCTGCCCTACGGCCGCCCCATGCAAACCGAATTCGACGACGGCCTCGACTACCCGCGCATCGGCGGCGTCAGCTTCCGCCGCGGCACCCTCACCCCCGGCCAGTCCGCCATCTGGGACGAACACTGGGACCGGGTCGGCACCGTGCTTTCCGACGACGTCATCGACGTGGACGCCTGGTTCGGCCGCCCCGGCCCCACCATCGTCGAAATCGGCTGCGGCACCGGCACCTCCACCGTCGCCATGGCCCCGAAGGAAGCCGACCACAACATCATCGCCGTCGAGCTGTACAAGCCCGGACTGGCGAAGCTGCTGTCCGCCATGACCCGCGAAGGCGTCGACAACATCCGCATGGTCCGCGGCGACGGCGTCGAAGTCCTCCAGCGCATGATCGCCCCCGAATCCCTCGACGGCGTCCGCCTGTTCTTCCCCGACCCGTGGCCCAAGGCCCGCCACCACAAGCGCCGCATCCTCCAAAGCGGCACCCTGCGGCTCATCGCCTCGCGCCTCAAGCCCGGCGGCATCTTCCACGCCGCCACCGACCACGCCGGCTACGCCGAATGGATCGACGAACTGCGCGACGTCGAACCCGCCCTCGAACCCATGCCGTGGCCGTGGCCCGAGTCGCCGATGCTGCTCGACCGACCCACCACCAAGTTCGAAAACCGCGGCCTCAACCTCGACCACGACATCCACGAATACGTCTGGCGCAAGCGCGACACCGCGGGCGCGACCCGAGAGGACGACCGATGAGCGGCACCCACCACTACGCCGAATCCCCCGAGACGACGCCCACCCTGCTGCTGGTCTGGGACGCCCCGAACATCGACATGGGCCTGGGCGCCATCCTCGGCTCCCGCCCCACCGCCGCGCACCGCCCGCGCTTCGACGCGATCGGCCGCTGGCTCGTCGAACGCACCATGGACTTGTCCGACGAGGTGGGCACGCACATCGAACCCGAGGCGACCGTCTTCACCAACATCGCCCCCGGCAGCGCCGACATCGTGCGCCCCTGGGTGGAGGCGCTGCGCAACGTCGGTTTCGCCGTGTTCGCCAAGCCGAAGATCGGCGACGACTCCGACGTCGACCCCGACATGCTCGCCCACATCCGGCGCCGTCGCGACGAGGGCATCCTCGAGGGCGTCGTCGTCGCCTCCGCAGACGGCCAGAACTTCCAGGACATGCTCGAGGAGCTCGAGCACTCGCAGATCCCCACCACCGTGATCGGCTTCCGCGAGCACGCCGCCTGGGCCGTCAACTCCGAGATCATCGAGTTCATCGACCTCGAGGACATCCCCGGAGTGTTCCGCGAACCGCTGCCGCGCATCGACCTGGAGAACCTGCCGGACGAGGGTGCCTGGCTGCAGCCGTTCCGTTCGCTCATGTCCCTGCTCAAGGAGCGCTGACCCGCACATGTTCTACCGATGGGGAGCCTTCGCGTACCGGCATCGCGTCATCACGCCGCTGGTGCTGGTCGCGGCCCTGCTCGCGTTGTTCTTCTTCTCCGGGACGAAGCTGGAGGACCGCCTCGACCAGGAAGGCTGGGACGACCCGGGGTCGGATTCGACGGCCGCCGCGATGCTGGAGGAGGAGACGTTCGGCCGCGACAATTCCGGCGACGTCGTCGTCCTCGTCGACGCGCCCGACGGCGCCACCGTCGACGACCCGGAGCTGACGCAGCGGGTCAACGACCACTTCGCGCGCCTGCAGGCGGAGAACCCGGAGTACATCGCCCACGTCACCAGCTACTTCGCCAACAACCAGGCGGTGATGGCCACCGAGGACAAGCAGACCGCGTTCGTCGTCATCGGCCTGACCGGCACCGGCAACGACGTGCTGAAGAACTACCGCGCCATCGAGGACCAGCTGCCCCTCGAGGGCGTGGACATGGAAATCGCCGGCGCGACGCCGGTGGCCGGCGCCCTGGATTCGGGCATGGCCGACGACATTTGGCGCGCCGAGCTGATCGGCCTGCCGATCGTCGCGCTGCTGCTGCTCATCGTCTTCGGCAGCGTGGTGTCGGCGTCGATGCCGCTGATCGTGGGCATCCTGTCCATCGCCGGTTCGCTGGGCATCCTGTCGATGCTGGCGTCGGTCACCCAGGTCAACGCCTTCGCGCAGTCCGTCGTCACGCTGCTGGGGCTGGGCCTGGCCATCGACTACGGCCTGTTCATGGTGTCCCGGTTCCGGGAGGAGATGGCCGAGGGGGTGCCCGTCCCCCGGGCCGTGGCGAACACGACGGCGACGGCCGGCAAGACGGTCGTGTTCTCCGCCGCGATGGTCGCCGTGGCCCTGTCGGGACTGCTGCTGTTCCCGCAGGCCTTCCTGAAATCCGTGGCATACGGCGCGATGTCCGCGGTCGGTTTGGCCGCGCTGCTGTCGCTGACGGTGCTGCCGGCGCTGTTCGGCCTGCTGGGCCCCAACATCGACAGGTGGAGCGTCCGCCGCGCGGGCCGCACCCGCGAACAGTCGATGAACTCGGTGTGGGGCCGTATCCCCGCGTGGGCGATGAAGCACGCGACGGCGGTCACCATCGCGGTGTCCATCGGCCTGCTGGCCCTGACGCTGCCGCTGATCGGCATCAAGTTCGGCGGCATCAACGAAACCTACCTGCCGCCTGCGAACGAAACCCGCACGGCGCAGGAACGCTTCGACGAGAACTTCCCGACGATGCGCACCGACCCGGTGAAGCTGGTCATCGAAGACGGCGGCAATCCGCGCGCCGTCGGCGAGATCTACCAGCGGGCCAACGAGGTCGCGGGGCTGACGGACCGGTTCAAGATCGCGCAGCCGACGAAGGACGGCGTGACGGTCCTGTCGGCCGGCATCGAGAACAGGGAGGACGGCACGCGCATCGTCGAGCAGCTGCGCGGCATCGACGTGCCCGACGGGGCGACGGTCTTCGTCGGCGGCACCCCGGCGATGGAGGTGGAGTCCATCGAGGCGCTGTTCGACACCCTGCCGTGGATGATCCTCTACATGGTCGTCGCCACGTTCATTCTCATGGCTCTGGTGTTCGGTTCGATCATCCTGCCGGCGAAGGCCGTGATCATGACTGCCCTGGGCCTCGGCGCGACGCTGGGCATTCTTACGGCGATGTTCGTCGACGGCGTCGGCGCGGGCCTGTTCGGCTTCACGCCGGGGCCGCTGATGAGCCCGGTGCTGGTGCTGATCATCGCGATCATCTACGGCCTGTCCACGGACTACGAGGTGTTCCTGGTGTCCCGGATGGTGGAGGACCGCGACGCCGGCGCCGCCACCCCGCACGCGATCCGCTTCGGCACGGCGAACACCGGCGGCATCATCACCGCGGCGGCGCTGATCATGATCGTCGTCGCCGGCGCGTTCGGGTTCTCCGACATCGTGATGATGAAGTACATCGCCTTCGGCATGATCGCCGCCCTGTTCCTCGACGCGACGATCATCCGTCTGCTGCTGGTCCCGGCGGTGATGAAGCTGCTCGGCGACGATTGCTGGTGGGCCCCGCGCTGGGTCAAGCGTTTGTCGGCGCACCTGGGGCACGGTTCGGCGGCGCCGGCTCCGGTGGCCCGCGTCCCGGCGATGGCGGGCGCTCCCGCCGAGGCGCATGCCAGCGGGCTTGACGACGGGCTTGCCGACGAGCATGCCGGGCGGTTCGACGAGGCCGGGCGCGCCCGAGGCGACGCCCCCGCCGCCGCGTCCACGGCGCCCGCGGTGCCCGCCATGCCGGAGCGCACCGAAACCGGAGAGCCGATCTACGAAGGCGAACTCGTCGACGACGACCCCGCGGCCGGGTTCATCGGCCACGACCCGGACGACGACCTCGTCGCGCGCTACGCGGGCGACGGTGCCGCCGACGACGGCTACGGCGACGCGGTCCCCGACGACGAACCCATCCAGGTGCCCGAGGGCCGCCTGACCGTGCGCGACATCATGTTGCGCCTGGAGTGGGAGAAGCGCGAGGCCCTGGGCCCCGGTTCCCCCGACCCCGATTCCGGGACGGCTGATAACCGATGAACCGCATGCGCGACGCCGCCCGCACGGTGACGTCCGCCGCCTCGGCGTCGTGGATCCGGTGGGCGCTGACCCTCGTGATCCTCGGCGTCGCGCTGTGGTTCGCGCTCCAGAACCAGGACAGCGTCGTCGACGGGTGGCGGACCTTCCTCCGCGCCGACTTCGGCTGGGTGCTGTTCTCCGCCGCGATGGTGGCGCTGTCGCTCTACTCGATGGCGGAGGTCATGCGCCTGCTGCTGCGCGCCGCGGACGTTCCGGTGACACGCCGCGCCGCCAATTCCCTGGTGCTCGCCGCCAACTCCTGGTCCGTGTCCGTGCCCGGCGGCATCGCGTTTTCCACCGCCCTGCAGGTGCGCCGGCAGCTGAAGTGGGGCGCATCGCCCGTCGTCATCAGCTGGTTCATCCTGCTGTCCGGTGCGCTGAGCTTCCTCGGACTCGCGACCCTGTCCCTCGGCGCCCTGTTCTTCATCAGGGGCGACGCCCCGGTCCGCCTCATCGCGGCGGGAGTGGCGGTGCTGGGTCTCACCGGGCTGCTGTGGTGGTTCTCGCGCAACACGGCCATGATCGAAACCGTCGCAAAGCCCCTGCTCAAGACGTTCAACGCCATCCGCCGCAAGCCCGCGGAGGAAGGCGCGGCGAAACTGCGGGCCACCATCCGCCAGCTGACCAGCGTCCGCCTGGGCCCGGTGCGCCTGATCATCGTCTTCGCGTGGTCCTTCACCAACTGGATCACCGACGTCATCTGCCTCTACGCCGCCATGCGCGCCGTCGGCGTCGACGACGTCGCCGTCAGAACCGTGGTCATGGCGTTCGTCTTCAGCAAGGTCGCCGGCTTCATCCAGGCCACCCCCGGCGGCGTCGGCCCCGTCGAAGCCGTGCTCACCGGCACCCTCATCGCCTCCGGCATGGTCGGCACCGACGCCGTGGCCACCGTCCTCATCTACCGGCTCGTCTCGTTCATCCTGCCCGCCGCCGTCGGCTGGATCGTCTACCTCGTCGACTACGGCGGCGACCGCCGCAAGGACGTGGAAGCCGACGCCGCGGACGACCCGACGGACGGAGCCATGGGTGGGGCGATGGGCGGGCCAATGGACGGGGCCCCGTCCGGCACGACCGACGGCACGGCGGATAATGGAAACCGACCGGCCGGCGACCACCGACCCGACTGACCGAAACACGAACAGCAACACGAACAGCAACACGCACAGCAACAGGAGCAACAGTGTCCGCCACCCGCACGATCGCCATGGACTTCTTCGCGATCTTCGCCTTCGCCGTACTCGCCCGCGCGGCGCACAACACCGAAGCAGACCCGTTCACCCTGACCAACATCCTGGACACCCTGTGGCCCTTCCTCATCGGCGGCGCCATCGGCCACGCCATCTGCGCCGGCGCGAAGAAGGACCCGCTGCCGGTGGCGCCCGGCGGCGTCATCGTGTGGCTGGCCACCGCCGCCACGGGCCTGATCATCTGGGCCGTGCGCAACTCCGCCATGCCGCACTGGTCGTTCATCATCGTCGCCACCGTCATGAGCGGCCTGCTGCTGATCGGCGTGCGCCTGCTGGCCAAGGCCCTGTTCAAGGAGCGCACCGCCGCCTGATCCCGACATCGCGGCGCGCGCCCCGAAGCCCGCGCCCCGATCCCCGCGCCCGGAGGCCGACGAGCCTGCGGGCGCGGTTTTCCATTCGGCCGCCATCGGCGAATAATCGGACGCATGGCACATTCACCTGACTCGACCGGGGACGCATCCTCTCCCGGTCCCGATGACCGCCCGGAGGCCGACCAGCCGACCGCCGCACCGGACCACTCCGGCGGCGGCCGCACCTCGCCGGGGACCACCGTCGACGGCGGAGCGGACGCCGCCTCCGACAAGGAGCGGACGTTCTTCGGCCAGCCCTGGGGCCTGGCCAACCTGTTCGGCGTCGAGATGTGGGAGCGCTTCAGCTTCTACGGCATGCAGGGCATCCTGCTGTACTACATGTACTACGCCGTCACCGACGGCGGCTTGGGCATGAACCAGGCGGTGGCGACGTCCATCGTCGGCGCCTACGGCGGCCTGGTCTACATGGCGGCGCTGATCGGCGCCTGGATCGCCGACCGCCTCCTCGGCTCGGAGCGGACCCTGTTCGCCTCCGCCGTGCTCATCATGATCGGCCACATCTCGCTGGCGGTCGTCCCCGGCGTCACCGGCCTGGCCATCGGCCTGGTCTGCGTCGCCCTCGGCTCGGGCGGCCTGAAGACCACCGCGTCGGTCGTCCTCGGCCAGCTGTACTCCCGCGAGGACACCCGCCGCGACGCCGGCTTCTCCATCTTCTACATGGGCGTCAACATCGGTGCCCTTTTCGGCCCGCTGCTCACCGGCTGGATCTGGGGCATGAAGGGCTTCCACTGGGGCTTCGGCCTGGCCGCCATCGGCATGGCCATCGGCCTGGTCCAGTACGTGCTCATGCGCAAGTCCACCATCGGCGCCGCCGGCCACGAGGTGCCGAATCCGCTGCCGAAGTCGAAGTACGCGCCGACGCTGATCGGTGCGGTCGCCCTCGTGGTCGTCGCCGTCGCCCTCGTCGCCACGGGCATCGTCCCGGTCGATTCGCTGGCGACCATCGTCACCGTGCTGGCGGCCGTCGCGGCGGTGGTGCTGTGGACCCAGATGTACACCTCGGAGCGCACCACGGCCGTCGAAAAGCATCGTCTGATCGCGTTCATCCCGATGTTCGTCGCCGGCGTGCTGTTCTTCGGCATTTTCCAGCAGCAGTTCACGGTCATCGCGATCTACTCGGATCAGCGCCTGGACCGCATGATCGGCGGCTTCGAGATCTCGCCGACGTGGGTGCAGTCGATCAACCCGATCTTCATCATCGTCTTCTCCGGCATCTTCGCCGCGATGTGGACGAAGCTGGGCGACCGCCAGTGGTCGTACCCGGTGAAGTTCGGCGTCGCCAACATCATCATCGGCGTTTCGCTGTTCTTCTTCCTGCCGTTCGTCGGCGGCGGCCCGAACTCGACGCCGCTGCTGGTCATCGTCTGGATTCTGTTCCTGTTCACGATGGGCGAGCTGATGCTGTCGCCGGTGGGCAATTCGCTGGCGACGAAGCTGGCGCCGGCGGCCTTCCCCACCCGCATGTTCGCCGTGTGGATGATGGCGGTGGCCATGGGCACGTCGCTGGCCGGCGTGCTGGCCGGGTACTACCACCCGGAGGACGCGTCCGCGGAGTCGAATTTCTTCGTCGTCATCGGCGTGCTGTCGATCGCCATCGGCGCCGCCCTGATCCTGGCCAAGAAGTGGATCGTCGCCCGTTTCGAGGGCGTCCACTAGGTTCCCCCGACCGTTCCCTCCTCGACCACCGGCGCCCATTTGGGGGCGCACGAAAAGGGCCGGCCCGTCGCAGTTGCTTTGCGACGGGCCG
>NZ_KV787125.1:0-154 GCF_001807025.1 Corynebacterium sp. HMSC11E11
CGGCGTTTTTCAAGGTAGTTGTCGCGTCAACCGTCTAACTATGCTGCTTTTTTCTCAACGTTTTGCTCTCGATCCGGGTTTAACAGCACGGTGCCGATCGGTTCCCAGTTGCGTGTCTCCCTCGACCACCGCTCTGGCCTTTTCTCTCTGGCTT
>NZ_KV787125.1:1154-2539 GCF_001807025.1 Corynebacterium sp. HMSC11E11
CTCGTACAGCTCATGTCGCCTGGCCAGGATCTGATGGTCCAGCCCTCGATGCCGCTCAGTCGGTGTCACGAAACGTATCCGGCTGTGCCGATGATCATTGTTGTACCAACGCATGAAATCCCTCACCCAGAGGCGTGCCGCGTCAAGGCTGGCAAACCCGTCCTGCGGCCATTGCGGGCAGTATTTCAGTGTCCTGAACAGCGACTCCGAGTAAGGATTGTCGTTGCTGACACGCGGTCGCCCACGCGACGGGGTGATGCCCAGTTCATACATCTTGCTTAACAACGTCACCGATTTCATCGGCGCACCGTTGTCCGAGTGCAGCACCAGCGGCTCGTGCAAACACTGCTCGCCTATCACGCTGCGTTGCAGCAGGGCGGCGGCTTTCTCGCCGCTTTCCATCTCGTAAACTTCCCAGCCAACGGCCTTGCGGCTGTAAATATCCTCGATCAAATAGAGGTAATAATACTTGCCCCTTATCGGTGACGGCAGGTACGTAATGTCCCACGACCACACCTGATTCGGCGCTTTGGCTGCATGTGTCGTCGGTGCCGCATATCGTCTGGGACGCTGACTGCGCCCTCGACGCTGTTGTTGACCTGCGGCCCGCAAGACGCGATAAAACGTGGCCTCCGACGCCAGATAACACCCTTGATCGGCCAGCCGTGGCACGATCTGGCTGGGCGGCAGGTGAGCGTACTCAGGGCTGTTGCACAGTGTGATAATAGCTTGGCGCTCAACGTCGCTCAGTGCATTGGACGGAGTCGGCCGCGTGACCGTTGTGCGGGCATCAGCCTTGAAAACGTCTGTCTGCGTCCATCGCTGCAAGGTACGCAATGACAGGTCGATTTCCTGGCAGGCCCTTGCTTTTCGGGCTCCCTCTGCAACAGCGGTATTTAGCCAGTCAATCAGTAACAGGCGCTCAGGCAAGGACGTCAGTTGTCCTCGTCGACGGTCCCCCAGTAGTCGTTGAGCTTTTTTCGCAGCACCAACAACGCCGCGGTTTCAGCGAGCGCCTTGTCTTTGCGGCGCAGTTCGCGCTCAAGTTCCTGTATGCGTTTCTTGTCTTTGCGAGATTGCTCACGGTCTTCTTTTTGCTGGGTCTTTTCCGGCTTCTGGCCCGTGATGAACGAGTGTCGCCACGCGTTGATCTGCTCGGGATAAAGGCCTTTGCGGCGACAATACTCGCTCAGGTCGATCTCGGATAAACCGGCGGCTTCGAGCACAACAGCAAACCTGGCTTCGGCTGACCATTTTTCGGTCAGGGGAGTATTTTCAGACACTTCGTTTCCTTCATAACTGAGCTGCTTGCGCCAGTTGGACAAAGACATTTCACTGACCCCTTCGCGGCGGGAAACCTCGGCCATCGACAGGTTCAGCGGGGG